>DAOTCE010000023.1 GCA_035452965.1 Candidatus Paceibacterota bacterium
TGACTCCCAATACGACAATCTGGAACCCACCAAAACTCCCTGAGCTGAACTAAAGAAGGGTTCAGTGGAAAAACGCGTTTAACTTACCTACTTTGTGCTCTGAGTGCCACTGGACACCCAAAAGCACGAATTGACCGGCCGAACCGCCCGCTGGTGGCACCGCGCCATGCTTGGTGAGCCCCAAATGCATCTCTCCCTCACCCGCACAGCGCCCAGCACAGGCGGGCGCGAAAGAGGCAATTCGTGTCATTTTAAGGCTATCCTCCAGGGCTTTCGCCGTGGTGAATCCCTGCGAAGCCTCTTGATCATTCCCGGAGCAAACGCACCGCCGCATCCACCAACAATCGCCCGCACTCATCGGCGCCCAAGCTTCGTGCGCCCATCTCGTAACCGCCGCGGGCTCTTTCGCCCGGCATGCCCACATATTGCACGCCGTACCCGTTCGAGTAGCCGAGAACGATTGTGTGCGGAAGGGGAGACTGATCCAGAATTGCGGTCGAAAGCGCGCTCAGCGGCTCGCCAGGCAGCGAAACGATCGCAAGTTGACCGCATCTCAAGGCCTGAACCTCGCAGGACAGGTGTTCGCACCCGAGTTCGGCACGGATGCTTTCCTTAACCGGCGCTTGGACAATCGTGCTCGCCACCTGAAAGCTGTTCGTTACCGGCAGGGGATGGGTCACGCGCGCCGCCTTTAACGCGCGCTCGATTATCGTCTTCGATATCGCATCACGAGCATCCAGGCCCCGCCGAATGGGATTAATGTCACCCGCGCACCCCTGAAGAAAAATGGACTCGCCGCCAAGTTCCCTGGAGAGCGCAGACGACACCGGCCCGTGCCAGTCTCCGCATACACCGTCGTATTTCGGGTAGGCGACCACGGCATGACATGCGGTGTGATAAAGCGACGCCACCGTGCCACCCTGCTCATCCCGCAGCAGCAGAAGCGTGAGCGTGGGGTCCACCTTTCCATACCGCAGGCCTGAAGGCATGGCATACGGGTCCGTGGCACTGGTGAGGGATTGCACAGTCCCGTCCGGCTTGATCGGACGGCGGTTGAACATCACATCGCCGATGTACGCGCGGCTGATCGAAAGCGTCGCAGGTTTCAGCCTTCCGGCTGCCTCCGCGACCGCCCGGGCGGTGGCCCTGATGAGTCTGTCTGCCCACGCGGGGTATGCCGGGTCGGTTAAGAACGAGTTCAGCACCTTCTGTTCCGCGAGAGTTAAAGGCGTGCCTAAAATCGGCGACCACGGCGCGGAATGGTTATGAGTGGCTGTGATCATGACGTCACTCTTCGCAATCCCCGTCAGCTTGTGGATGGCTTCGCGCGCTTTGGCGACGGCGCCTTCCATCGGGTACAGAAGTTCCCAGCTTACGATTGCAAAGCGTTTGCCCGAGTGCTCCAGGACCACTGCCCGGGTGTAAATGGGCTCCAGGATTTCTCCGTAGGGCTTATGCGTGATCCAATTGCTGAGGTTGGTGCCGGGAGTAATGTCCGCTCGCGCGGCGCCCGCGCTCAAGCCCGGCACCCCAAAGGCCGGTCGTTCACAAACGAACCATGCCAGGAAACCAGTCAGCAGAATGCAGTGAATTACGGCTCGATGTTTCATTCTCGAGCATACTACAAGAAACCTCTACGATCGGCAGCAACCAACTCGTTCACTGGCGCTCGTAGACCAGCAGGGAGGAGCCGGGCTTGCGCGGGATTACCACCTCAAGGCCCTCGCGCGTCAGTTCGCTGCCGGGGCGGGTGAACTGCTGCTTGCTGTCGAGGTTGGTGATGCGGTAGGCGGCGCGCGCGTCCAGGCCGTGCAGGCTGAATCGGGCCGTGTGGTAGGGGCTGTCAGGTCGGCGCAGGGCGACGACCAGGCCCTTGCCGGGGGCGGGGCCGTCGAGTTGATAGGCCATCCAAACGTCGGTTGCCTGGGAATAGCCCGTCAGCGGGTAGTAGTCGCCGTAGTAGTAATCACGCAGTCCGATATACTGGTCCAGCGTTGCTTTGGCCCACGCAAACGGGAAGTCATCGGGGAACTTTTGGCAAGGTCCATCTCCTGAGTGGGCCCAGTTGATGCACAGCGCGCTGCACATGCTGCTGCGAAACTCGTAGTCATCCCCCTCGCGATCCTGGCTGGTGGAACTCAGGGGCACCCAGGGCATCAAGCCGTAAGTGTGGCATTGGTGCGCGATGGGATCGCGGGGGCCATCAGTGCGCCAGAAAGGAGTCGAGCGGCCGGTCATTTCGAGATCAATCCGGCGGCCGCCGGAGGCGCAGTTGTCAATTAAGAGGTTGGGATGGCGCTTGAGCAGCTCATCCCAGAACGCGTAGAGCCCCTCGATGTATTTGCTTTCCGCAATCCCCTGGCGGTCCGGAGCGTCGGCGGCATGCCAGAAGCCGAGAGGATCCATGTTGAAATCCTGCCGATAGCAGCCCAGGCCGAATTCGACGATCCTGTCCGAGACGAAGTCGGTGACGAATTGGCGCGCCTGCGGGTTGCCGAGGTTAAAGAGCGCGGTATCGCCGCCGGCGTGCAGCATCCAGTCGGGGTGCTGTTTGTGCCACTCGGTGCCTTTCATGACGCGCTCCGGCTCGAACCAGAGCATGAGCTCGCGACCGGAAGCCCGCAGCACGTCGCTGAGGGGCTTGAATCCGGCGGGGTAGAGTTCAGACTTAACCCCCCAGTTGCCGACGTTGGCCGCCCAATTGCCCTGGCCATACCATTCAGCGTCAATCCAGTAATACTCGATGGGCAACTGATGCCGGATGAACTTCTGGATGTTGTCCATGTGCACCTCGGCGGCGGTGCCGCCCCAGTTGCCGCAGGTGACAGGAGCCAGCAGAGGTTGGCCGCCGCGGCTGGGGCGGTGGTGCGCGAGGATGAACTGGCGCAGGAGGTTCTGGCCCCGCCAGCGATCTCCGGAGTAGAAGAGCAGCAGAATTTTCGGCGTGCGGATGGTCTCACCGGGGAGCAGGCGCAGGTGAGTCCGGGCCAGACCGGCCTTGAGGCTTACCCGGCCGCCTCTATCGCAGGCGAACTCAGCGGCCCATTCGCCGGTCCAACCCACGGCGGCAACCACCCCGCCCTCGGCACCTTGCAGGTTAAAGAAAGGCAGCACTGCATTCGAAGACCGCCCCCCGCCCGGCTGGAAGCGGTGTTTCTGGCCAACTTTCAAGGTGCTCGTTTCGGGCGCAAAGTCGTCAAAGGAAGCGACGCCGCCTTTGGCCCAGTGCAACGTAGGTTCGCCGATGGAGTGCACCGGCAGAACGTCGTCGAGCACTTGGAAGTTCGCGATGATGGGTGTGTTGGTGGCTTCCGTGTTGGCAAGAGACATTACCCACTCGATCACCGGAAAATCGGTGAACCGCTCGGTTTGGATACGGATTTGAAGTCCGCTAGCCGGGTCGCGATAGACGACATCGCGGCGAATCTTATTTCCGGTTGCCGCGGGCTCTTCGGTCTTTCTGGACCAGTTGCCCAGGAGATTTGCACTGTCGGCAACGTCATATTGAAACGAGAAGGCGAACGGGTTGCCCTCCCAGGGCAGCGCGTGCAGGGAAACCGAGGTGCCGTCCTCCAGCAACACAGTCGCCTCGGCCCACAGGGCCTGGTCCCAGCCGCGACCGTCGCCGCCGTCTTTGACCCGGATCTCAAATTCGCGCGCGCCGTTCAGAGGCACGTCGAGCGGCAGGGGGCCATCCTTGCGCCGGCGAACCGGGGAGGCGTAGGTTTCCTTGCCCCCTGCCAGCACATGGAAGGTAACCGAGCCCTGGCCTTGCATTTCACCCCGGCGAGTGTCGTCGTTGTTTTCGATCCCGACGTGGGCGGTGAGACGACGAGCCGGCTTGCTGAGGCGGACCAGGATGTGCTTGGTGGAGTTAAAGGCGAGCCCGTTGGTATAGGTCTTCTCGCCAAGCGCAAAAGGGGTGCCGCGCCAGGAGCGCACTCGCGCCACCGTATCGGCGGCATCCTCATAAACCACCTTTAGGCAGGAGCCCGACCGCGTCTTGTCGCCGGCGGGGAAGGCGTTATCGGACCAGGTTTGGCAGGCGAGGAACTCTTCCGGCTTGGGCGTGACAGCTCCGGCAGTCCAGAGCCAGCCGCTCAGAGCCAGGCCAAGCGATGATTGGTAGAGGTAGCGCATAAAGCAATATTGTCAATCTGCCGCACCTTACAATCCCAAAGGTGGCAACGCCCGCAAGATGAGCGCTCCGCGGGTGAGTTCTTAACAGGTGGTGCCATCTGGCCGAGCGTGAACATCGCATTCGTATTGGTCGCTTCCCGCGCCGGTTGCGAGGGTGCGGGCGACATAGTTGGACCAGTCGCCTTTACTTGCCGGATTTGGTTTCGGAAGGAAGCGAGTGAAACAACCCCCATATGCTTCCAATCGTGAGTTGAACTTGACGGATGGGCTTTCCGCGGGCAATTAGTCAGATTATTGGTATGCGAAGTCCTTGCCGTCACCTCTTCCCAATTCCTCAACCTCAATCGGTTTTCGGCATGGTCCTGGTCGCAGGCCTTGTTGTTGGCTGCAAGACCGCGCCCAAGCCCGGCACTTTCGCATCCCGGCAGGGCGACGAGATCGTGGTAGCCGGCCAGTTCGTGCACACGGGCGCGCGGGTGGTAACATGGATGGATCCGGGCGGCTATGACGCTTACCGGGTGGAGCGCCGCTTCAGCGCGATGGACAAGGCCGATTGGAAGACGTCGCAGGAAGAGGTCAAGGACCTGGACATGCCGAACCGCTACAACTTGCGGCGGCATGGACTGTCGGACGAGGAAATTGAACGGGTGCGGGGAGGCGGGTGGGACTTGCCGCTCTTGCAGCGCGTGGTGGACCAGTTTGTGATTCACTATGATGTTTGCGGCACCAGCCGGCAGTGCTTCAAGATTCTGCACGACATGCGCGACTTGAGCGTGCATTTCATGCTCGATCTGGACGGCACGATTTACCAGACGCTCGATGTCAAAGAGCGCGCGTGGCATGCGGGCTCCGCCAACAGCCGTTCGGTCGGGATCGAGATAGCGAATATGGGTGCGTATCCCATCAATGGGCAGAATCCCTTTGAGCAATGGTATGCCAAGGCTGAGAATGGGCAAACCCGCATCACCATCCCCCAGCAATTTGGTGACGGGGGCATCCGCACCAAAGACTTTGTGGGCTATTCCGCGCGGCCCGAGCCGGTCACCGGCATGGTTCAGCATCGGGAGTTGATCCAATACGATTACACGCCCGAGCAATATGAGGCGCTGATCAAGCTGACTGCGGCGCTCTGCAAGGCGCTGCCGAACATTAAATGCGAGTATCCAAGGGATGCTGAAGGCAAGCTGATTCTCCAGAAGCTGCCGGAGGCCGAACTGGACGCCTACCAGGGCATCCTGGGCCACTATCACATTCAGACCAACAAGGTGGACCCTGGCCCGGCGTTCCAGTGGGATTATGTGATTGGGAACGCGCGGCGTATCGTCCACCGAGGTTTGTCCGGGGGCGCATACGAAACCAGCAAGGGGCATCTCCGGCCGAGGTTCTAATTCTTTACAGCGAAAAGCGGCGTCGAGCCGATGCTCGTGGCCGCGGAGTTGCCTTGATGTGGGCGCTGGCTGGATTATCCTGGGGAATGAGCAATACTGGTTTCGGTCTTCAGGTATTCAAGCTGCGGCGCATTTTGCATCATTCGGCGGCAGTAGGGTTTATCGCGACACTGGCGGGTGGTTTGGCAGCCGCAGAGGTGGAACCGTTGAATATTGGCAGCGCGCGGCAGGTGTTTCTGGATGGACGCTTTATGGCGGAAGCCAGGAACGTGACACTGGAGGTGCACTCACCGCGCAAGACGGGCGAGTGGACGATCAAACCGGAGCATCCTTGGGAGCGGGGCGGCGTGGGGCCCTATAGCAATGTTCTGCACGACGGCCAGACGTATCACTTCTGGTATCACGTGATGGATGACGTGCAGTGGGACCAGGGTCACACCAATGGCTGCATCTGTTACGCGCGGTCGCAGGACGGGATTCACTGGGAGAAGCCCGCGCTCGGGTTGATCGCCTACGGCGGCTCCCGGAGCAACAACATCGTGGTGGGGCACGGGGCTTCAGGGCTGACACTGGGGCAGGACGGCGGCATGGTGTTCCTGGACCCGACCGCGGAGTCGGCGGAGCGATTTCGGCTGGTGTGCCGGTTTGGCTCACTGGGCAGAGGATTGCACATCTTGTCTTCGTCGGATGGGATTCACTGGCGGGTGACGCACAAGAGCATCGTGAGCTACCGGGCGGACGACAATCGTCATCACCTGGACTCGCAGAACATCATGTTCTGGGACGACCGGATAAGGAAATACGTGGTTTATGGGCGAAGGAACATGTTCGAGGGGGGAGTGCAAGGGCGAGCGGTGGCGCGGGCGGAGTCGGAGCAACTGGGAGCTTTTAGCGGAGTTCAGGAGATGCCGGTAGTGATCGGCCCCGAACCGGGCGACCGGTGGGTGGACTATTATTCCAGCTCGGCGTTGAAATACCCCTGGGCGCAAGATGCTTATTACATGTTCCCACAGGCTTATTTTCATTATCTGGGGGGTGAGATACCCGAGTTTCCGAAGCAGACGCCGGCCAACGCGGGGCCACTGCACACACAGTTCGCCGCGAGCCGGGACGGGATAAAGTGGAACCGCTACGACCGGCGGCCATTTGTGCGGCTGGGAATGCGTGGGGAGTTCGATTGGGCGTCGGTGCGAATGATGCATGGACTGGTGCCGGACACGACCGGGCGGGAGATGTACCTGTATTACCGCGCGAGCGATTGGCTGCATGGCTGGGACCGCAACGCAAACAACAAACGCCTGCTCACGGAAGCCGGGCTGGGTGCGGACAGGAACATCGCGGTGGTCAGCCGCGTAGTGCTCCGGCGGGATGGATTTGTTTCCGCTTATGCGCCCTGGACGGGCGGAGAGTTTACGACGGAACCCTTGTTGTTCGAGGGCCGCAAACTGGTCTTGAACGTGGATACCTCCGCCGAGGGAACCCTCCGGGTAGCGCTGCTGGACGGGGAAGGGAAGGCAATCGAGGGGCTGGGATTGAAGGACTGCGATTTCATCCACACGGCGAACGAGATCAACCGCGTCGTGAAGTGGAAAGGCAACGCCGACGTGAGCCGGCTTGCCGGCAAAGCCATTCGGCTGCGCTTTGCGCTGAAGAACACCCACCTCTACGCCTTCCAGTTTGCCAGGGAATAGCCGCAAAGTGGCGGCCCTGGCTTTTTAGGTTGACTGCAATATTGGATTTTGTCATAAAGTCCATGTAATGCTTCCGCTTAAGTCGTCAGCTCCGGGCTGTATCCTCCCAGGGGTAGCTGCTATCACGCTTGGGCTGGTTCTGTGCAGTCCAGGGACTATCTGCGCGGGCGTTGCGCTTTCTCCTGCCGAACCGGTTCGAGCTGCGGCACTGCAGGTTCGAAGGTTGGAGCTTCTGTCCGGCGACAGGACCGGATTTGCAGCGCCAGTCTGGTCGCCAGATGGCCGGTGGCTGGCGCTTGGACGCGCGGGCATGGCGGGCATCGAGCTTCTGCGCCGTGACGGGAAGGAATGGAAGACGCTGACCCGGGACCCCGGCTCCGGCTACAAGTTTGCCTGGTCACTCGATGGCCGCGAGATCGCTTATCGGAGCATGCGCTCCGAAAGCAACGCAACTTCGTATGTCATCAAGTCCGTGGAGATAGCTGGAGGACGAATCGTCGAACTGAGCAAGCCGGCCAACGAGGTCTCGCCCCCTGTATGGGTAGGGTCGAACGGGACCCAGCGCGTTTCCTTCATGGCTGGCACCAATCGCGTGGATACGCCGTGGGAAACCGTGCAGAGCAAGCAGGGTCCATCCCGGACCGCCAACCCTGGCGCGATTCTCTACACCGACCGAGGCCAAGTCTGGAGCAGCGGCCCGGCCCGTGGCGCCCGAAGGCCGCTCACCGACGCGGGCGGCATGGAGGCGGTTTGGTCGCCGGATCGAAGCAAGGTCGTTTACTCGCAAATGGGGACACTGATTGTCATGGAACCGGACGGCTCGAAGAAACGAGTCCTGGCGCGCGGCCACCATCCTTCATGGTCGCCTGACGGCACGATGCTGGTTTATGATGTCAGCCAGGACGACGGCCACCGGATTCTGAGTTCGGACCTTTATGTCATCAACGCTGACGGCACCGAGGCGACCCGTTTAACCAACACCCCTGGGATGCTGGAGTGCGAGCCGGCCTGGTCTCCCGACGGCAAGTGCATTGCCTGCCGCGCGGAGGATTCGGGTCAGGTTTATTTGCTTTGGCTGGAATAAAACCTGCAAACCCTGGCGACACCACAACACAAGAAGCAACCAAAACGTATGAGAACCAACCGCTTAAACCTAATGATCCTGGCATTGACCCTGACCTGTGCGACATCGCTGACGGCGCTCGAACTGAGCGGCCGCAAGGTAGTCATTGACCCCGGGCACGGCGGCGGCGACCCCGGCGCGCTGGGCTACAACGGGGCCACTTACCCGGATGAAGCCGACTTCAACCTGGCGGTAAGCTTAAAGGTGCGCGACTCGTTGCAGGCCGCGGGTTGCAGCGTGGTGATGACCCGCTCGACCGATGTGAATGTGGATCTCTACGCTCGCCGCGATATCGTCAACGCGAATAACCCCAACGCCTCGCTGTGCATCCACTGCAATTCGTTCTCGGATCCTGCCGCGCATGGCACGGAGACGTTTTGGTGTTCGTCCAACTGCAACGGCGATTCCGGCGCGGACCAGGATTTGGCCACGAAGGTGCAGAATCGGCTGATCCAGTTTCTGGGCCTGACCAGCCGCGGTGTGAAACAATACAACTTTGTCATGTGCTCGCCGACGCCGCCTTCGTGCCTGGCGGAGATGTTATTTGTGTCGAACGAGGCGGAGTTCAACCTGATCAACAGCACCGCCGGCCAGAACAGCGCGGCGGCGGCGTTTTTCTATGCGGTGTGCGACCGGGTCGGGGTTGTTGATCCTTCAACACCCAGCGGACTTTCGGCGACCGCGGTTTCGGCCAGCCAGATTAACCTGTCCTGGACTGATAATTCCGGCCTGGAGGACAGCTACAAGGTGGAGCGAGCCACCGCCAGCGGCGGGCCCTGGACGGAAATCGCCACCACGGCTGCCAACGCCACGACCTACGCCAGCACCGGGCTGAGCGGCGGCACCACCTATTACTACCGCGTCCGCGCCTACGACGGCCAGCTCGGCAACTCGGCCTATTCCGGCACGGCCAGCGCCACCACCGAAGTCAGCGGTGCGCCCTCCATCACCAGCCAGCCTGCCGGCAAGACCGTTGATCCCGGTGCCACCGTCACTTTCACGGTTGTCGCCACCGGCAACCCGACGCTGACCTACCAGTGGCGCAAGGACGCCGTCAATATCTCCGATGGCGAGAAATACTCAGGCGCGACCAGCGCCACGCTCACGATTGCGAATGTCCAGCAGACCGAAGTAGGCAATTACTCCGTAGTCGTCGCCAATGGTGTCGGCTCGGCCACCAGTTCCGGCGCCGCGCTGGCGGTCAATGCCGTGATCGCGTTCTACGATGATTTCGAGTATGATGCCATCAACTGGACCAACTTCGTCAGCCCAGCTACGGAACTGACTGTATCGACAGCGCAATCCGTAAGCCCGACCCGCAGCGCCTATGTGAATAGTTCCTGGGATCGCATGTACCGGAACCTGGGAGTCAGTGTAAATGGACGCCTACGGATTACGGCTTGGATCTATGACAGCACCCAACCCCGGTCTTTTGTGGATGTGCGTGGCTATACCGGAGGCGGCTACAACCAGGGCTCGCTCGTTCAACTGTTCTGCGCCGGCAAGTACAATACCGTAACGATGCCCGGGGAGGACAGTACCGTGAGCTACATCAACAGCCACTATCAAGGGAGAGTGGTGTCTGGCTCCAGCACCGGCTGGTTCAACCTGAATAATGCGGGCGCGCCGGGCCGCTCGACGGGCTGGCACAAGTTTGTCATCGAGCGCCGGGCGGATGGCACGACGGTGGATTTCTACGTGGACGACATCCTGAGCCGCACCGTCACCGGGACAACGCTCTCCAGCCTGGATTCGGCGGCGATTGGCTCGGTGGGGTCTGGCGGAACCGAGGTGCTCGGAGACTCGTGGATTGATAATGTGAAGGTCGAGTATTTTGACCTGCCGGTGATTACGACGCAGCCGGCAAATCAGACGGTTGCCGCTGGCGGCACCGCCACCTTCTTCGTTGAGACGGCCAATACCGTCACCGCCTACCAGTGGCAGAAGAACGGCACCAATATTGCCGGCGCTACCACATCGGCGCTGACGCTCAATAATGTTCAGGATAGCGACGTTGGCAGTTACGGCGTGACGGTGAGCAACGGGGCCGGGCCGGTTGTCAGCAGCACGGCCACCTTGTCCGTCTCACCAGCGATCGTGGTGCAGCCGCTGAACCAGACGAACAGCGCCGGCACCACCGCCAGCTTCACGGTGACCGCCGCCGGCCAGCTCCCGCTCACTTACCGGTGGCAGAAGAACGGCGCGGACCTGGCTGATGGCGACAACGTTTCCGGCGCCACGACTCCGGAACTCACGTTGAATGCCGTGAGCCAGGACGATGCCGGCACCTATACCGTGGCGGTGAGCAACGCGGTTGGCGGCGTGCTCAGCGCGCCGGCGTTACTGATCGTGGCAGACCCGCCGGGCATCGTGACCGCGCCCGTCGGCCAGGCGGTAGCGGCTGGGAGCACGGTGTCGTTCTCCGTGGTGGCCAACGGCACGCCGCCCTTGAGCTACCAGTGGCGCTTCAACGAGGTCGCCATCGCCGGCGCGACCGACAGCAGCTATTCCCGCGCTGACGTCCAGAGCGCGGACGCCGGGAACTATTCGGTCGAGGTCGGCAACGCCGCGGGTTCGGCTATCAGCCCCGATGCCGTTCTGGCGGTCAACACCCCGCCCGTCCTGTCTTCCATCAGCGACATTACGGTCCACGCGGGCGCAACGGCCACGGTTACGGCCTCGGCGTCCGACATTGATGCCGGCCAAGCCCTGGCCTACAGCCTGGGGACCGGCGCGCCGGCTGCGGCCGCTATCGGTGCCACTAGCGGCGTCTTTACTTGGCCGACCGGCAGCGACGACACCGGTGCCAGCCAGTCATTTACCGTCAATGTCGCCGACGATGGCACCCCGAGCCTGGGCGACTCCACCACGTTCACCGTCACGGTCGCGGCACCCCCGAGCATTGTTGGGATTGAGCTCGCGGGCACAAATGTCGTGCTGACCTGGACGGCGATTGAAGGCCACACGTATCGCGTCGAGTATAAGGACAATGTGGATGGCTTGAACTGGAGCATCCTGCTTCCAAACGTGACCGCTGACGCTTCGACTGCCTCGAAGGAGGATTCGTTTGAAGCCCCGCAGCGGTTTTATCGGATCCTGAGTCTGGATTAGCCGGCGCCTGGAAGCGCGAGGCCGTCGAGACCGGCCATACGACTGCCCCTGCGGAGGAATTCGCGGGCACGTGTTGATCTGCCCTCCCCATTAAGTGGGGAAAGGGTGGCGTCGGCCGGGCAATGGGCGCCGGCCGATCACCTCCACATACGGGTACTACAGCTGTTCATCCGTCATAAGTGCATCAACCGCAGGCAGTTCCAAAGGCCTTGTGCCTGGACTTAGGACTGGTGCCCCGGGTGAGCGGCACCATGGCCTGGCCGGTGCGGTCCCCGTGCTACAACGGCTATATCCCAGTGTGTATCCCATGGGGAGCGCTCCCCATGGGATACACACTGGGATAGCACCGCCCCGACGTCGTATTCTCACCCCTAAGAGGTTGCATTCCCTTCCGTTCCTCACGGAACCTGGCCGGGCTCCTATCCCATCGCAAACAGTGAGAAACCACTTCCACTAACCTGGCGGGGTCTTGCCAGCAGATTTGAGGTCAGCCCCAGCCGGGGCCGGCAGAAGCAGCCCTCCCTCGCGGAGGCCAGGCGGGATGTCGCCTATTGCTTGGCGTTACGCTTCTTCCTGGGCTTGGTCGCGTTCCCATAGCCTTTGGCGATGTCGGCGCGGCACCGTTTCTCCGTTAGCTCCGGGTCTTCGCCTATTTCCTTTACCATTGCCGTGTGCAACTTTTCCATCAGGGCTTTCTGTTCCGGCTGTCCAGCGAGGTTGTGCAACTCGCCTGGGTCGGCCTGCAAGTCGTAGAGTTCACGCTGGGCGGGGTGTTCTGCGTCGGGCGCGGTGTGATAGACGTATTTGTAAGGGCCCGATCGGATCATGGCGAAGCCCGAGGCGATGTGGTGCGCGTAATACTCGCTCACCGCGCGGTCTTTCCAGGGGGCGTCAGGGCGGTCCAGCCAGGGGATCAGGGAATCCCCGTTCCAGTCCGGCGGGGTTTTGGTTCCGCCCAGGTCCGCGATGGTCTGCACCAGGTCCGCCAGCGAGCAAGCCCCGGCACGCCGCTGGCCGCCCGGCCAGCGTGCCGGGTACGACACAATCAACGGCACGCGGGCCGCGTGGTCATACAGCGCATTCTTCCACCATAGTCCATGCTCGCCCATATTCTCGCCGTGGTCGCTGGTGTAGATGACCACCGTATTGCTGGCCGCCACGCTCGCCGCCAGCGCAGCCAGCACCTTGCCGGCTTCCGCGTCCATCCACTCGGTCAACCCGTAATAAAGTTCGCGTCCTTTCTTGACCAGGTCCGGAGGCACGCTGTCGTAATGAAAGCCGACCCGCAGATGCTGGTAGTTCAGCGGCAGCGAATCGAGGTAACCCTCGGGAACGACCGGCATGGGTACTTTGTCCTTGTAGTGCGCCCAATATGATTCCGGCACGATCAGCGGGAAATGCGGCGTGAGGTAGCCCGCCAGCAGAAAGAACGGCTTGTCAGCCGGCTTGCGATTCTTGAGAAACTCCAGCACTCCAGCCGTTACTGCCCGGTCGTGGTTCATCGGTCCGGAGCTTTCTCCGGGGTAAAAGTCCATGAAACGGTCGGAGTAACCCTGCGTCCGTTGAAGTTTCCCGGCCGGTCGCCGATTGCCCACTCCGGTCATTCGGGACCGGTTCATATTGCCGCCGATCTCTGTGAAGCCGTAGCGGCAAGCCGCGTCGTAATGCATCTTGCCGCAGAGGAACGATTCGTAACCGGCGGCATTCATCACGCGCGGCAGCGAGGGGGAATCCGCCGGCAACCGGCAGTTGTTATTCCAGGCGCCGACGCGCGAGATGTACTTGCCCGCGGTGAAGGAGAGCCGCGAAGGCACGCACAACGGCGAATTGCAGTAGCAGTTCTCGAACACCACCCCCCGCGCGGCCAGGTTGTCAAGGGTCGGTGTCCGAATTATCCTGTTGCCGCAGCATCCGAGCACACCGGCGTTGTGCTCGTCGCTCATAATGAGCAGGATGTTTGGTTTGCTCGGAGGCACGTTCGTAGTGGCGTTGACCGGTGGTGCAATTGCCGGGGCCAAGCCGGCGGCGACGGTCAGCAGAGTTGGGAACAATTTGCTTCTGCGAATCGGAGTGCTCTTGAGGCTGCCAGCCCGGCTATGATCTTGCGTGGACCCGGTTCTGTTCATTGGTGCGGAAATGTGCCAGCGAGAGTCGGACAAGGCAATCGCGGGTTGCAGCTGAGCCGGGTAAAGCGGTTGTTTAGAATTGAAGATCAGGCAGATCCTGCTATCATCGGATCTTGATGAGCCGCAACGTTTCAGGCTGCGGGGCAATCCGCCTGTTGCCTCGCCTCTCCGCGCTGGCGGTTGGTCTGATGTCCGCCTTCCTGTGGCCGGCGGCATCGGCGGCGGAGTTTCGCGGACTCTGGGTGGATAGCTGGAGTTCAGGGCTGTATACTGCGGCGCAGATCTCGCAATTGGTGAGCGACGCCCGCGCAGGCCATTTCAATGCATTGGTGGTTGAAGTGAGGCGGCGGGGGGATGCGTTCTACAACTCCAATTACGAGCCCAAGAATGCGGGCGTGGCGGAGGATTTCGATCCGCTGGCCGATTTGATCGCCAAGGCACACGATACGAGCGCCGGACAGCGGCTGGAAGTTCACTGTTGGATCGTGGCCTATCCCATTTGGCCAGTGGCCGAGTTTCCACCGCCGCAAACCAACCACCCGCTTAACCTTCACCCGGAATGGCGGAACAGGACGAGCACCGGCGCGTTTACCGATGGAGGAACTTACTACTTTGACCCAGGGCATCCGGAGGTGCAGCAGCACACCTTCAATGTGGCGATGGACATAATCTCACGCTACGACGTGGATGGATTAAACTGGGATTACATCCGGTATCCGGGGACCAGTTGGGGCTACAGCGCTATCGCGGTGGCGCGCTTCAACTCCAAATTCAACCGCACGGGTCAGCCGTCCACCAGCGACCCGGATTGGAGAGCGTTTCGCCGCGACCAGGTCACGGCGCTGGTGCGCAAGGTTTACCTGTCGGCGATAGCCATCAAGCCGAATGTGGTGCTATCCGCCGATGTCTTCACCGGCTCGCCAGGCATCACCAGTGCGGCGGACTTTCCAACCACGAGCGCCTACAGCAGCGTGATGCAGGATTGGCTGGCGTGGATGCAGGAAGGGATCCTGGACCTGAACATCCCCATGACCTACTTCGATCAGTCCACCTCAGGGCTGGCCTATTCCAGGTGGAACAACTTCATCAAGAATCACCGTTACAATCGGCAGGCTGTGGTTGGCCCCAGCATCAACAGCAACACAATTTCCAACAGCGTGGTTCAGATACGCCTGACGCGCGAAGCAACACCCGAGGGCAACCGCGGGGATGGAGTCTGCTGTTATAGTTACGCCAGCAGCAACAATGAAGGCCTGCCGGTTTCGTCGTTCCTGAGCGCTCTGACGCAGCCAACAGGCCATGATCCGATATCGCCGCCAGTCTTCAGCGCACTGGATGTTCCGCCGGACAGGCCGTGGAAGAGCTCCCCGACCCGGGGATACCTGAAAGGCTTCGTTTACGACGATCTCGCCAATGGACTGGATGGGGCGGCGATTGCGCTGAGTGGCCCGGGGACGAACGAGCTGGCAAGTGATGCCACAGGCTTTTATGGGGCCGTGGATTTAGCGCCGGGCCTTTACACGGTGAGCGCGTCTTTCCCGGGGTATGCAATGGCGACGCAGACGGTGTCGGTCACGGCCGGGACGGTGGGGCATCTGGATTTTACGCTGACGCCAACGGGTGTGGCAATTGTGCTCCAGCCGCAGGATGGATCAGCCCTCGTCGAAAGCAATGCGGTGCTGAGCGTCAGCACGGCGGGAGTGAAGCCGCTGAGTTATCAATGGATGGTGGGCGGCGTGCCGCTCGCCGGGGCAACGGCCAGCAGCCTGGTCCTGACCAATATCCAGCTCACGAATGCGGGCGCCTATCAGGTGGTCGTCTCGAACACCACAGGTTCGGTCACATCGCTGGTCGCCAAGTTGACGGCGCTGCTGCCGATCAGGACTTCGGTAACCGGTAGCGGCGCGGTGCGTCTCATGCTCGACGCACCGGGCTACGCCCCCAACAGCACCGTGAGCCTGGCGGGCGTTCCGGCTGCCGGGTGGGTCTTCACGAATTGGTCGGGCGATATCTCCAGCACGCTGAACCCGCTCACCATACTCGTGACCAACAGCCTGTCGGTCACAGGTAATTTTGTCGCCTCCCCGCACGATTTGATTCTGGACAACGCTCAGGCTGTTTACACGGGCGGTTGGACCGCAGGCAGCTCGGCCCCGGGGTACTACGGGGCTGATTACCGCTACTCCGGCACAACTGGCGGGCCGGCCACCGCGACAGCTACCTATCGGCCCATGGTGAGCGTGGCGGGAACCTACGATGTGTACCTCTGGTATCCCCAAGGCTCGAATCGCGCGACCAACGCACCCTGGGTGGTGTCGTATTCGGGCGGTTCGGTGACGTCGCTGGTGAATCAAACGACCGGCGGCGGGGGCTGGGCTCAGATCGCCAGAGGGAAATACTTCGCAGCGGGAACCAACGGTTACGTTCAATTGGCGAATAATACGGGAACCAGCGGGAAGGTTGTCATGGCCGATGCTGTCCGCTTAATCCGCTCCAGCGCGCAAACCTATGTCCCGCTGAGCTTCGGGCCGTGGGACTGGGATAAGACGGGTTGCCTCAGGTTGCCAGTTCTAGGCAACCGAGATCAAACATGCCTGGTGGAAGGCACTACCGACTTCAAACAATGGCTGCCGGTGGCAAACGTGCGGGTGGGAGACAGTCCCGGGCAGGTGATGGATGCTGACAGTCATTTCTACCCGTATCGCTTCTATCGTGCGCGACAAATCAACGTGTTTCCGCTGGCTGATTTTGAGGCTAATCCTGTCGGTGCCGCGGTTTTGTTTCGCGCCCCGGGGACTTCCGGTACCACCTCCGAATTCGTGGATAAGAGCAGTCCGAACTTCACGCGGGTGACCAACACCTTTCCTGCGGGAAACGCGAGTTCGAAGGTGTTGCAGGCAAGCTGGAATTTCGTCTCAGGGTCAAGCGGCCAGAGCCCCTGGCTCCGTTTTACGACCCATGCGGCCGCCGTTTTGCCGAACCCAACAGTGAGCTTTCATCAAGGAATCGGTTTTGCCGTCTGGGCCGACCGGGACATCTACCTGGCGGCAGGGTTGCGGGAGACCTCTCCGACGGCAGCCATCGGGGCGGATGGCGGAACGACCGGGACACTTGAGTGGATCGGCGGCATCTCCGACAACACTACCGATCCACCCAAAGGCCGGTTCATTCCCGCCGGTCAGTGGGTGTGGGTGAGCTTCTGCATTCCCGCAGAGCCGGTGCGCGCCTTCAGGGATAATGGCAATGGAATTCTGGAATCAACTACCGGCAAAGGAGTTTTCGATGAGTTGGTTGTTGTTCCCGCAGATGGCCTTGGCCGCTACAACCTGTATCTCGACAATTTCCAGTTCCTCGCGTTTGACCCTTGATTAAGCCTGAAAAAGGTTCGCCGCTACTGAGATCAGTGCAATCGGCGGGGCGCGCCAGCTCCCTGGAAGGTTGTGGGTCGTGCCTCCGGGTATTAGCTAATCGCGATCAGGGAAACTTCCTCGTTCCGCTCGTTGTGGACCTTGCCCATCGCGTTGGGATCGAGCATCGGTTTGCCATCCACGATGAACTGATACTGGTGGTGGCCGTGGGGCAGTTCCAGGCGAATAATCCAGCCACCGTCCGGCATTCTGGTCATTGGATGGGCATTGGGGTCCCACTGATTGAAGTCGCCAACTAACGAGACGCTCTTGGCCAGTGGTGCCCGGTAGATGAAATCCACCAGGTGGAGCGGTCTGCGCCCCGGCTGCCCGGAAGACGGTGCAGCAGGAGCTGGTCTGAAAGAAGTGCTATCCATAATCGGGTCAGCCTCAGCAGGTCTCTCTGCCCTGTGCCAAAGTGTGGGGGCCCCACGGGAAGAAGTCAAAGAATTCGGCAAGCCCCTCCCTGGTGTTCGCGGGATTGCCGTTGCCGCGAACAGCAACCTTCATCTTATGAGGATCGCCCATCGCAAACCCCAGGTTGTCCCAAACAAATTCCGCGAGCCAGCGCCAGCGGTTGGCGGCTTGCCCCGTAGCGAGAGCCGTTATATCAATGACGGCTCCTGCCGCGTTCAGGATGCGGTTCTGGCGATCCGGTTCGGTCGGGTGGGGCATTGATGCATTGGCTCTTGTTAAACGCGCGTTAGAAACCGCGCACCAGCCGCGGGCGGCGTCAGACAAGGTTTGAATCTCGCGGGCGGACAGGCTACACACATTGGCTCTGATTTGCCTAACATATATATGAATACTACCACGAATCAGCAACTGGACCTTATATTTGGACGGCGCAGCATCCGCGCATATTCGCCGGGGGAGGTAAGCGAGGCAGCGGTGACGAGACTGCTGGAGGCGGCCATGGCCGCGCCTTCGGCCATGACCAGGGATCCCTGGCGCTTCGTCGTGGTGCGGGACAAGCAGACACTGGCGAAGTTAGCCGCGCTGCATCCAGGGGCGGCCATGCTCTCGACCGCCGCGATGGCGATCGTGGCATGCGGAGACCTTGACGCCGCTTTCCAACGCAACATCAGCTACCTGCTGCAGGACTGTGCGGCAGCCATCCAAAACCTATTGCTTGCCGCTCATGCACAGGGCCTGGGCGCTTGCTGGGTGGGTATCCACCCGGGCGAAGCGCTGATCAAGCGCGTAAAGGAACTCCTGGCCGTGCCGGCCTCAATTGTCCCGGTGGCCGTGGTTTCCCTCGGCCTACCGGGCGAGCAACAGCCTCCGCGCACACGTTACAACGAGGATTACGTTCACCGCGAGAAGTGGTGATTGTCCTTACTGAAACGACCACCTTGAGGCATCCACGCCGAGTTGATCGAAGAGAAAGGCCAGGATGTCTGCCTGCTCGGCGATCTTGTGCTTGAGGGCGGAACCGATCCCGTGGCCGGCGCTGGCAGTGCTGCGGAAGAGAATTGGCAGGTCGGAGGCCGTGGCAGCCTGGAGGCGAGCGGCCATCTTCCGGGACTGAGCCGGGTTGACGCGCCCGTCGTTTTCCCCAGTGGAGAGCAGCACCGCGGGGTAATTCACGCCGTCACGCACGTGGTGGAACGGGGAGTAGGCAAACAACGCCTTGAACTGTTCGGGGTTCTTCACGGTGCCGAACTCGGTGACGTTGAAAGCGCCGTTGGGGTCCAACTCCACGCGCAGCATGTCGAAGATGCCGACGCGGGCAACGACCGCGCGGGCCAGGTCGGGGCGCTGCGCAAGGAACGCGCCCATCAGCAAGCCGCCGTTACTGGCACCTTCGACTGCCAGTTTCGACGTGCTGGTGTAGCGGCGCTTAATGAGGTGTTCCGCCGCCGCGATGAAGTCGTCAAACACATGCTGCTTCTGCGTGAGATTCCCAGCTTTGTGCCATTGCTCGCCGTATTCACCGCCGCCACGCAAGTTGGCAACGACATACACGCCGCCCGCATCGAACCAAATGCGGCGGGTTACATCGAAACCGGGCGTGAGGCTGATCCCGTAGCCACCGTACCCGTAGAGCAACGTGGGATTCCCGCCGTCCCGCCGAAGCCCCTTCTTGCGCAGGATGTTCAGCGGCACTTTCGTTCCGTCCTTCGAGGTCGCGAATTCACGCACAACCTCGATATCGTCGAAGGCCACGGGTGAAGTCATGTAGAGCGCGGTGCGGCTGACCTTGTTGGCGGCTGGGTCGTAGGTGAACCAGGCGAAGGGTCTCAGGTAACTGACATTGCCGAAGACAAGGTCATTGCCATGCCAGGAATCGAGACCCGACGCAGTTGATATCGGGGGAACCGGGATGAGGCGTGCCCGGCTACTCCCGCGCGGATAATACAACAGCTCCGATGGGCCGCCGAGAATGCTGGCCACATACAGGCCGTCGTCGCTTGGCACGAAGCCTTCCACGACGCCCCGGCTCTCCGGGGCAGCCACGGTGGCCCTCGCCAGTTCAAGCCTTTCCAGAGGCAGACGCAGCACCTGTCCGCGCGGCGCGTTCTTGCGCGAGAGCAAGTAGAGCGCGCCATCGCGGCCAAACACCACGCGCTTGATGCCGTCTTCGAACCGTGTGAGTTGCTGCCATGTGCCCGATGTGTCGCGCAGGTAGTGGGCGTAGTCGCCCCCATCGCCATTGGCCACTGTGGCCAGCACCCAACGGCCGTCTGCGGTGGCTGCCAGCTCAATTTCGGCGATGCGGGGGAAGTCCTTGCCGATGACATATTGGTCGTCGGTGACCGGCGTGCCGAGCCGGTGAAACCAAACCTGCTGGTAGAAATTGATGTCTGCCTCTGGTCGCTCCCCCTGGTGCGGGTAGCGCGTGTAGAATACACCCGTGCTGTCCGCGGTCCACGCTGCGCTGCCGCCGCCCGTTGGGTATTGCACCCGGGGGATTTCGTCGCCCGGCATCTTGCCAGTATCCACCTCGACGAAGTGCAGCGCTCCCTGCTCGCTGCCGCCCTCGGAAAGGCAGACAGCCACCAACCGTCCATCCGGCGAGGGCACATACCAGTCAATCGCCGTCGTGCCGTTGGTGTTATAGGCATTGGGATCGAACACTGTCCGCCAGAGCGCGGGCGCGTCGAGGGAGGAAAGGCGGACGAGGATGGGTTGCTGTGCCGGCGGTTTGAAGCGGAGGGCAAATATACGGCCTTTGCGCTCCTGTAAGTCGTAATAGCGGGCTGACTCTTCCCCGCGCAATTGCGCCAACTGCTGGGCGATGCCATCGCGGTAGGGCAGCCGCGCGAAATAGACGCGGGTTCGCTCATTCTCCAGCCGTGTCCATTCACGCACGGCTGGGGCGGCGGCGTCTTCGAGCCACTGATATCCGTCCACGACCGCCACGCCCTGGTAGAAGTTGGTCACCGGTTGAGGCTGGGCGGGAACCGACGGAAGCGACTCGGCCAGTACAAGTCGCGGCAGCCAGGCAACGAGAAGCAGTGTCGTGGTTACACGGCGTGTCAGGCGGCAGATCGGCTCACTCATGCGGGCAAAGTAGGTTCGGCTGACGTCGGCGGCAAGGCCTTTGGCTCCCTCTAACCGATCTCGGTAATTCCAATTGAGCCTTGGGGAGACTCCGTCAGGCGGGTCATGTTTGAGGAGCGGCGGGCAGCTGCTCCTGCCCTATGCGCCTGCCAGGTCGCCCTTGGGCTGAAAGTAGTCCGTGGCGTCGGGCGGGCGTATATCAGTAAGCTTGCCGGTGTAGTGGCGCAGTTCGCGCGGTTGGAAAGGATGCACGGCAATGGCTTCCTCGTTAAGATCAATGCCCAGACCAGGCGCGTCAGGTATCCGCATCTGGGCCTGCTGAAAGTCAACGGTCTCCGTGCTGATAAGCCGGCGATGCGGCACATCGGCGCTCATGGTTTCGAGGACGGTGAAGTTGGGCACGCAAGCGGCAAGCTGAAGATTGGCGGCATTGGCCACCGGCCCGCTAGGGTTGTGCGGACAAATAGCGATGTGATTGGCCTCGGCTTGGGCGGCAATCTTTTTCACTTCCATGATGCCGCCAACATGGCTGACATCGGGCTGTGCAAAGTCCGCGCAGCGCAGCGCGAAGAAACGCTGGTAATCCCAGCGGCTATAGAGCCGCTCTCCGGCGGCGATGGGCACGCGCGAGCGGCGCTTGACCTCCGCCAACGCTTCCAGGTTGTCCGGCGGGACGGGTTCCTCGAACCAGTGGATGTCGAATTCTTCCAGCGCCCGGGCGATGCGCACAGCCGTCGCCACATTGAACCGCCCGTGACCTTCGATGAGAATATCCACCTCCGGTCCGACCGCTCCGACCACGGCCTCGATGCAGCTTAACGCGTCGCGCATGCCCCGCTTGTCTATTTCCAGATAGGCCGAGCCAAACGGATCCCACTTTAAGCCGCGGAAGCCAACTGCCACTGCCAAACGGGCCTTTTCCGCGAACTCAGCGGGTGTCTTGGCCGGGGCGAACCAGCCATTTGCGTAACAAGGAATCGCATCGCGCACCTTGCCGCCGAGCAGTTGATACACCGGAACGCCGAGTGCCTTGCCTTTGATGTCCCAGAGGGCCATCTCCACGCCGGACAGCGCGCTCATCAGGACCGGGCCGCCCCGCCAATAGACGTCGCGGTAGGCTTGATGCCATATAGCCTCAATGTTATGTGGATCGAGCCCGACAAGCGTGCGCTCCAGTTCCTTGACCGCCTGAGCGACACTCTGCTCGCGATATTCCAGGGTGGCCTCGCCAACGCCGTGCAGGCCGTCGTCAGTCAGTACTTTGACAAATACCCAGTTGGTCCGGTAAGCGTGGCAGAGGAAGGTCTTGATGCCGGTAATCTTCATAATTAAATGGTTCGGATTGGGGATGGTCAACAGGGGGAGGCGGGCGGGGCTGCGGGATCGCCGCCCAGGTGATACTCGATACCCCAGCTTGCTTCGGCGCCCCGGTTCAATGTGCGCTCGAAGTAGGGCTCGAACGAGAACGTTCGGTCATTGCCCCAAATCGGCAGGAAACTGGGCACAAAGTCGGTTGTCACGGTCAATTCGCCGAGCCGGGGATGCTTCTGAACCGCGAGCAGAGTCTTTCCCTGCGGGTCGAACTCGAGCTCCTGGCGACAGCCGCGCGGCCAATCGTGCGCGGGTTTGCGCGCCACGAATCCTTCCGCATTCAGGAAATAGCCCGGGCTGCCGGCTGGCAGACCGACTGGGAAGGAGAACCGGCATAGGACATTGTCGGAAGGGACGGGGAAGAACGGATGCGCAAACCAGCGCACCGGCAGCGGGGCGCTCCCCAGGCTGCGAATCCCGGTGCGGGAACGGATCACGCGGTCCTGGAGACTCACCGTGCGCGCCAAGTGGTAAGCCCAATCGCGGAAGGTGTGTTCTGTTCGCATGGCGATAGTATCGCCCGAGCAGTCTATTTCCCACTTCACGAACTCGATGACTTCAGGGTTGTAGCGCACATCGAACGGCTCGCGCGAGCTGGTCCGGCGCACACGGCCCACTCCAATGCAGGCCACCTCCCCGCCCACCGGCGCGGTCTCGGCTCCCAGGGACTGCAGGAACATGTCTGGGGCGCCCTGCCCATCAAAGGTGTTAGGTGCGTGCGGATATTCCGGACCGGCAAAAACCTCTCCGTGGCGTGGGTCCAACACCTGCCAAATGTAGCCCCCGGTGCAGTAGCGTGATCCCAGGCGCGCGATATCGGCCGCCGGATCGAGAATCAGGATGGTAAGGTTGGGATTGCTGAGCGCGTACATAATCGGGTGACCTGCTGATCAGGGCAGGGGAAATGCCCGGGCCCGAACTTCGTAGAGAGCGCGGCCGATCCGGCGGCAAGCGGCGATGCTCTCCGCGTATGGGGTGTCGCAAATATCGAGCAGGCCGGTCAGATAGTTCTCCCCGTCAAACCGCCCCGTCGCGGGCTGATCGTAGTACTGGAACCAGTGCGTGCCGATCACCGCCGGGTTCTCGAGGGCGCTCTTGACGTACGTCACATAGGCGCGGCCCCGATCCGCATGATCAGCCACCAGCACCAGCCCGGCTGGCTGCATGGGCGCGTCCACAGGCGCGAAATGGAATTCGCCGATGAGAACAGGGCGATCCAGCCCTGCCGGCAGCCGCAGGTCGGAGACTTCAGGCGCGTAGCGGTTGATGCTGACGATGTCGCAATGCTGCGCCGCAATCCGCATCACCAGCGCGTTGCCGGAGCCCGCAAAGCGGCAGCCGAGGTAGAGATGGTTGGGGGCGGCGGCCTTGATCGCCTCGCGGCAGCCGCGGAAATAGGCCGCCAGGTATTGCTCGCTGAACGCCTCAAGATCGGCGCGGACCGCCGGGCGCTCTCTATCCGGAGCAACGACATTCGTTCGCAGCGCCTCCCAACCCGCAAACGCCGTTCTCCAGGAGGCATTCAGTGCCTCCACTCGCTTGTATTGCTTCTCCAGGCCCGCCATCATCGCCCGCCGGGCCGGCTGCTCCGGCGGCGAGCGCAGCGTCGCCTCACCCAGATAACCCGTGTCACCCCAGTGCAGTTCATTATCCACAAAGAAACCCAGGCACCAGGGATCACGGAGCGATTCCTTCAATTCCGCCCGAAGCGTTCGGTCCATAAGCTGACGCCAGCCCGGATCAAAGGGGTCCGGCAGCTTTCCCCAGTTGCCCTCGGAACCCTGGAGACGGAACTCGGACGTGCCCAGCGGCGCCGAATACATAATCGCGGTGTAAGGCGTCTGCCGTTTGGAGTAGATGCCGGGGTCGGACGAATTGGCGATGGTATTCAACCCCCAACTGGCCAAGCGCCGCTGGGCCTGGGCTCCGTAAGTGAACGACCAATCCTGGCCGTACTTGCGAAAGAGATTGGCTTCGAGAAAGTCATAGACCGGGTGATTGTCTCTGCCCACGTAATAACGGCGCGTGGACTGCGGCTCCCGGCCGTAGAAGACCCCCAACGCCGACGCGGGATCCGGCAGCCGGAAGTAATTCTCGCGGTCCAGCAACGGCGTGCCGTGATAGACGGACCCGACCCGGATCCGCGTGCCGACTCGCACTACCCCGTGCGACCAGAATAACCTGCCCTCCGGGTCCACCATCCACCACGCCCCGTTCAGTTTCTGAGTTCGGAAATAGCCCGTGGCCGCGAGCTTTGGCCCGTCGGCCCACCCGCCGTAGCGGTTCCAGTCGGCAGGCCGCGCATGCGCGGACAGGTCGGCATCTTCACTCCTCCGCCTCTCGCCAAACTCCGCCGGCATATGAATCTTGTTCGGCCAATCCCGATGCGCGTATTGGCCAAACTCATCCACCAGCGGAAACACTCGATTGGCTGGCCAGTCGCGGAACGGCGCAGGCGTGCCGCGGGCAATCACCGGGCCGATGGCAAACGCGTGTTCCGCATCCGGGTCCGGCGTGAAAATCGAGATGGCCGTGACATTGGCGCCATTGATGCTCCCGCGGCGCGCAAAATCGGTCGGCTGTCCCACCATGGAGATAAACCGGCCACCCGGCGGGGAAGAATTCCTGTCGCCCAGCGGCACCACCAGCCACATGGGCTCCGGGCCGGGAGAAACCTGGATTTGGAAGATGCCCTTGCGAGTTTGCACGGTCGGCAGGCTCTCGGTTGAGTCGTCATCCACTCGCAATATGAGCCGCAGGTTGTTAGTCCCCCGGTTGCAGACCGGCACGGCAATTTCCGCAAAGGCCTCCAGGTCCCGGCTGACCGGCGCAAGCCTAACCTTCAGGCCAACGCGGCCGGTTTCCTTGCGAGTCTTGACCTCCAGCCAGCCGTTCGTGTCCGGAGATGCCGACGCTCCCTGCAGTTGCACGTTACCGGCCGGCCACGCCTTCCACTCAACTATTGTTCGCTGCGGTTGCGCAGCCGCAGCGATCGCGCCCCCTTGCGGACCTGCGGAGAACAACACCAGTTCTGCGAGCAGCACGCGCGGCAGGAAATGGCGTCGTCCGTCCATCCTTACCGTTCGTAAACCAATACGGCCACCGACTGCGCGGGCAGGCTATCGCCCGGCTGGAAATTGCCGTTCAGGGTGGCGCCTTCGACAAAGCGCAGCGGTTGGATGAGCTTGGGGGTGAAGGCTTTTGCGCGAGACGAATGGTTGCAGACAACAATCGCCGCGAGTTTGCCCGCCGTGTAGCCTTTGGCCAATACCCCCGAAGCAGGAGGCAGGCAGAAGTCTTGATCCACAAACCGGCCCGTCATCAGCAGGTCGGGCCAGCGATTGCGCAGGGCAATCAGTTTGGCCATGTAGGCGCCATACTTCGGCGCCTGGCGCAGGTCGCCCCGGCAGCGCCAGATCTCGACATCGAACCGCCAGCCGTAGAGGAACCCCCAGTTCATGCGCTTCTCGTGGTCGCGCTCATCCCGGATGCCGCGTGTGCTCAACAGAATCTCCGGAAAGGTGTAGCCGAACACTTCCGGCGCCGCCTCCGGAGTCTGTGCGGCGCCAAAGTCGGCGACATGCACAAAGTCCACGTGCCGGTCGAGGCAGTCGCTGACCTTTTCCGTGCCAAAGGCGCGCCCCGGGTGACCGGCAATCAACGCTTGTCGCATTGCCTTCAGAATCGCGTCCTTTCCCGGGCCTTGGGCCAGGCCCGGTCCCGCATGCGGATGCGACTTATCAAAGCACAGATAAGGCAACCGGCCGCCCATCTGGTCGAAGAACAGGCAATCGGGCCCGAACGATGCCATGTATTCCCCTATCTGGATCAGCTTCTCACGCCACTCAGGCGTGGACTGACACGCGGCGACAAAGTCCCGGGCGCCGAAGTTGCGCAGGTAAGTGCCATCTCCCGCGAACTTGTAGGCTTCGCGATACTCGCTTCCCTGGGCGGTCTTGAGGCAAATGCGCGAGCCGGTCGTTGTGTAATAATCAGATGCGGTGTCAATCAGGTGGCCGTTGGCATACAGTATCACCCGCCCGCCCCGGCGCTGGATCTCGGCAATCGCCTCGCGCAACCCCGCCGCCCCGCCCAGGTCCTCCGCCACTTCGTAGTTCGGATAATCATTGTCCATGCCGGCCTTGAACCAGCCAAAGACCATCAGCGTGGTGATCCCGTAGGGCCGGCCGCCTTCGAACACATCCACCAGGTCCTTGTAGCGCAGGAAGACCTCGCCATACTGGTGCTTCATGATGATGCGCTGCCAGCCGTGCATCTGGTTCACCCACTCGGGTCGGGGCGTCTGGCTCCACCAGCTTGAATCCGCCCACCGCCGGTAGGCGCGCGCGTCGGCGTGCCAGTCTTCATGATGCAGGCGCAGGACCGAGCGTGGCGCGATCCACCTTCCCCGGGCCAGGAATGGATAGCGAACAAACCCCGCGAACAGTCTCCCCGTGTCGCTTTCCCGCGCGAGATTCAAGCCTGTGGTCTGGAAACTCGGGTCCTCCGAAAGCAGGCCCAACCCCTTGCCGCCGCCGTAGAGCCCAAACCAGTCCATCGTCATGGTGCCGCCCGGGTAATGGGAGCAGGCCACAACGCGCTTCTGGTCGGGCGCCATGTAGAGGGTGTGCTGTTCTTCCACATAGGCCGCCGGGTTCTGTATGCGGCGGCCCAGCCCGTGCGGCAGAATAAGCGTGTCGCTTTCCTGGTCCGGCCCCAAGCTGCGGAATGGCCCCACCCAGGGAAACCAGAACTCCTCGATCACAATGTCGGATTGGTTGTTCAACTGCGCCTCGCAGACAACCTCGTTCCCGTCGAGCGTGAAGCGCAGCTCGAATTGTGCTTTGTGTTCCTTGCCGGCATGGCGGAGCGTGGCGTAGCGCGCCACCAGGGTCTTGTCTTCCCGGGTCACACGGGCGGACTGTTCTTCCGGCGCGATGCCGCATTCGCGGCGCTGGCCCACCCCGACCATCATGTCAAACAACCCCCGATCCCCAGCAATGGTTGGCGCTTCGTCGGCAAACCCCAGCTCGAACTTCCGCCCGTCGGGCGAGAGCGAAAAATAGATGCGCTCGTTGGCGATGCGTTCCAGGCCGCTGCTCCGGGCCGTTGCCGCAGGTTGCTCAGCGCCGAACAGGCCGCTCGCGCAGACCATGAAGACGGCAGTGAGACTCGCTGCCGGCTTGCGGACCGGGCGCATTTTCGAGCGGAAGAATCGCAGCAGGTGATTACTCTTCATAGTCAGTTGAGTGCTTCGGCGGACACTGGGCGGTTGATGGCTGTCATTCCAATTCAGGCTCCCGGCCCGCGGTAGTAGTCGCGCTGGAAGGTGAGCAGCACCGCAACCAGCAGTGCCAGGCCTCCCAGCAAATACGCGCCGGACAAAGCGGAGAAACCGTAGCCCAACCCGAGGCCCTCGGCGTACGATTCCCGCAGCCGCCCCAGCAGCCAGGGGGAAATCGAGCCGACCAGGAACGCCAGCATCGTCATGATCCCTACCGCCGAGGCACGATGTCGCGGGGCGATCACCTGGAACAGAGCCGCGTGAGTGTTGGCTTCATAAAGGCCGCGGAACAGGCCGAATCCCGCCATGGCCGCGCAAGCCCCGACCAGCGTCCCCGCCTGCCCCATCAGGAAGATCACCGGCACGGCCAGCAGCATGGTCGCGCCCATCATCTGGGGCCGGAACACCGGGCGCATCACCGCCACGCGATCCGAAAGCCAGCCGCCGATAAGAATACCCAGCAACGCCGCCAGGTGATGATAGAACATCGCGAATCCGCCGGCTTTGGTCAGCGAGAGATGGAACCGCTCCTGCAAGAACACCGGCGCCCAAACCACATAAGCGTTATTGACGAAGACGATCGCGGTAAAACCCGCCGTCAATAGCAGCGCGGTCGGCGAGCGAAACAGCACGCCCAGGGCCTGCCAAACCGAGTCGCGCGGTCCCGCGTCCGTGCAGGCCGCCGGAGCCGGGGCATCGAGCAGGCGCCACATCAATATCAGGCCGAGCACGATGCCGCCGCCGCCAAAGGTGAAGAAGGCCGAGCGCCAGCCCCAGCGTTCCGCGATGAACCCACCCAGAAACCCGCTGACCATCACGCCAATGTAGAGGGAAGATTGATGAATGGACAGCGCGATGGCGCGGGTCCGGGTGTGATATGTGGCCAGCAGCGGATAGGCCGCCGGAGCGTAGAAGGACTCGCCTCCGGCGGTGGCAACGCTGCGGAACGCAATCAGCGCGATCAGCCCGCCCGCCAGCCCGGTACACATCGTGGCCGCGCTCCAAAACAGCAGGCAGCCGATGATGATCTTCTTCCGGTTCCACACGTCCCCCAAGTAACCCGCCACCGGCATCATGATCGCCAGCGTGAAGAACAGCACCGAGCCCACCAACCCAAGCTGGCTGTCCGCCAGGTGCAGGTCGGCCTTGATGGCGGACAGGACGACGCCGAAGATGGCTCGGTCGCCCTGGTGAAAGAAGAAGGCGCAGAACAGCAGCGCCAGCAGCTCCCACTTGTAGCGCGGGCGGCGTCCGGCGCCCCCGGCATGATCAACCCCGCCGCTCACACGTCAACGTCGGCGGGCATGTGCTGCGCCGAACACCCGCCGTCCACCACCAGCCTGGCCCCGGTAATACTCGACGCTTGGTCGGAAGCCAGGAAAAGCACCGCCTGCGCTACCTCCTCCGCGCTGGCTTCCCGGCCCAAAGGCACGTTGGCCCGGCGCCGCCTGGCCTTGGCTGGGGCCAGCACCTCCCAGCGGTCGGTGTGGATGTAGCCCGGCGCCACGGTATTGACCCGGATCCCATAAGGCCCGAGATCCGTCGCCATCGAGAGCGTCAAAGCGTCCACACCGCCTTTGCTCGCCAGGTAGGCAGTACGCTTCCGGATGGCCCGCGTCGAAACGTTCGAGCCGATGTGGACGATCGCCCCGCCGCGCTGCCGTTTCATCATCCGCGCGGCGTGCTGCGAGACGTAGAATGCCCCCGTCAGGTTCACCCGCAGCACCGCCTCAAAGTACCCCAACTCCAGTTCCAGGAAGTCCGGCCCCACGCCCAGGTGCGCCGCGTTGTTGACCAGTACGTCCAACCGCTTGCTCCGCGTGGAGATTTCACGGAACATCGCGTCCACGTCGCTCGGCACCCCCACGTCGCCCGGCAAGCCCCGGACTTTCTTGAAACCGCGCCGGCGCAGCGCGTCCACGGCCTGATCCACCCCTTCCTGAGTTCGGCTGTTGAGATAGACGGTTGCTCCTTCCGCGGCGAAAGCCGCCGCAATGCCCACACCCGTATTCCGGGCCGCCCCCGTCACCAGGACTATCTTCTTGCTGAAGCGCATAGGATGACGCGGCCCAGTCTAGGCCCGCCGGTCATTTGCCGCAATTGCCTTATTTCGTCATTGTTATTGCAATTTTGGACAGGCAGCCTGCCGGTTTATGAAACGGGCACCACTGCCGCGCCGGGCGGTCGCCGTTTGCATTGACACGCGGGACGGTGCCGGGCGCAACCGGCTGCATGGCGTGGCGCAATACCTGCGCCGCCTGGGCTGGCGCATGATGCTGGTGCGGCACGGCGGCGAATCGGCGGCGGCTGAAGTGGCGCGCCTGGCCCCCGGCGGGATCATCGCCTACGTGGCCGACCGCTGGCTGCTCCAGATGGCGCGGAAGCTGGGCGTGCCCCTGGTGGATACCGCCCTCGGGGAGCTGGAGGTCGCCATGACCGTTAGCCTGGATAACCATGCCGTCGGCCGCCTGGCGGCCGAGCATCTGGCCCAGGCGGGGCTCAAGAACTTCGCCTATTGCGGTGTGCGGCAGCGGGCGGCGTCGGAGCAGCGCCGGGCAGGCTTCGCCGCGTGCCTGGAAAACCGTCCGCTGGCGGCCTTCTCCGAACGGGTCAGTGAAGGCGAGTCGCGCCTGGAGCCGCTGATGCGCTGGTTGAAGCAGTTGCCCAAACCGGTGGGGCTGCTGGTCTTTGACGATAAGTTGGGCGAGCGCGTATTGACCGCCTGCCGGTGGGCGCATCTGGCTGTTCCCCATGAAGTGGCGGTCCTGGGCATCGGCAATGATGAGCTCATGTGCGACGTGAGCTGGCCTACCTTGTCCAGCATCAGCCTGCCCACGCCCCGCCTCGGCTTCGAGGCGGCGCGGATGCTGGCAAACGCGATGGTCGGCAAAAAAATCCGGCAGCCGCATCTCAAGGTCCAACCCGCTGGCGTCGTGACGCGCGGCTCCACCGATCTGGTGGCCGTCGAAGACGCGCTGGTGAAATCCGCCGTCCAATTCATCCGCGCCCAGGCCGGCAAGCTCATCGGGGTGGAACAGGTTGCGCAAGCGGTTGCAGTCTCACGGCGCACGCTGGATCGCCGCTTCGCTGGGGTGCTGGGGCGGACCGTGCACGCCGAACTGGCCCGCGTGCGAATGCAAATGGCCCGCAGCTTGTTGGCCGACAGCTCGCGGGGGATTGCGGAGGTGGCTCGCGGATGCGGTTACGGGACCGCCGCCTCGTTCAGCCGCGCCTTCCGTCAACACTCCGGCCGCTGGCCCTCCGAATACCGAGACGACCTGAGGACGCTCTAACGCGCCTCCGATGGGCTGTTGAGCGTTGGTCCAAACGAGCGGGTTCAACGGCGGAGGCGGGCGACAAAGCCGCCACCCGGGCTGAGGGAGATGGCACGGGAGGTTCTGGCTTTAACTTCCACGTTTCTCTCAATGGCGAATTGCGAGCTACCGCCCGGCGCATCGGCGAAGTAGTCGGCCTTGAACGTGCCGCCGCCGAGGAACGAGAAGTCCAGCGTGCAAGTTCGCGCCGTCTCGCCGTTCACCATGCCCACATACCAGTCTTTGCCGCAGCGGCGGGCCAGGATGGCTACCTCGCCGATTTGGCTGCCGGGCAGCACTCGGGTCTCGTCCCAGACCGCCGGCATGGTCCGGATCACATCGACGACCGGGCTGGCTAAGTACAAATCCGGTTTGTCGGCCCAGCAGAGGATGGGCGAGGTGGTCACCACGGCGCAGGCGAGCTGCTGGACGACGGTGGTGCCTTTCTGGCATTTGGCCTGGAAGGTGGTGGGGGTGAAATCACCGTGACCGGCCACGAAACGAGTGAATGGCAGGGTGGCGTAGTGCCCCGGGGGCAAGGTGCTCCACTTGTTGTATTCCAGACCGCGGATGCCTTCGCGGGTCATTTCGTTGGGCCAAGTCCGAGCTTCGCCGGCAGGCTTGTTGGCGCCGTGGAAGTTAACCATTATCTCGTACTTCGCCGCCGTGCGCAGGCAGTCCTCGTAAAAGGCCAGTCGGTCGTGCGACTCGCTATCCATAAAATCAATCTTCGCCCCCTTCACTCCCGCCTCGGCGCAGCGGCGGAAGAAGTCCTCCCGCTTTTCCTGAGTCTCCAGCCCCGGCCACTGGCGTTTTTCTCTCCGGGTCCAGCCGCGCCAGACCCAGATGCCGACGCCTTTGACGGCGGCATAATCGCAAAGCTCTTTCATGCGTTGCCAGGCGGTCTTACCCTCGGCCACCCATTCCTGGTTCGTGTGCTCCCAGCCTTCATCCACGAGGTAGTATTGACAATTCAGGGCGGCCGCCTGGTCGACGAACCACTGTTGCTTGCTCCAGTGCGTGCCGGGATAGTCGTAGGCCCACCATTGCCACAGGCACCGGCCAGGTTTAAGATAATCCGTTCGGATTCCGCGCGGAAACAGCGCGCGGTCCGGAGGCGGGCACAGGGCCGGGACGACATCGCAATTGACTAATCCGTTAAGGTCCGCCGCCACCATCAGGACGCGCCAGGGCGTTCGAATCTCGCCGTTCATCGTCCAGCCCTTCGGGTCATCGCGAAACGAAGAGGTCAGACGCCAGGCGCCGGTCGGTTCGAGAGTCATGCCGCTGTAACCCATCACGTCGGCTTCCGTTATCGCGGCGAAGCCGCCTCCGGGCAACTCCAACGTGACCGGCATTGCGATGCCATTGGTAAACCGTCCCTTGGGGACCTTATTCACCGCCCAGCGCTCGTGAATGCCTTCGTAATTGGCGGTATCGGGATTGCACCAAGCCGCCGTTCCCTTCGGCAGGACCCAAGCGGTGGCCTCACCGGTCACCCGCCGCGCACCGCTGCCGGGCAGGGTAGCGCGCCAGGCCACCGCATTGTCAAAGCAGCGGAATTCAAGTTGCCAGCCGCCGGCACGGTTAAGCACCGCCACTTGCGCTTGTTTACCGCGCAGCTTGATCTCGGACTTGGCCCCGCGCCAATGGAATTTCTCTGTAACGGAGCGGGTTACCACTTTGCCCAGTTCATCCGCCAGGCCATACGTCGCGCCGTCCACCGTCACGCCGAGCGGAGACGGGGGCAGCACCTGCCGGCCGTTGAAATTGACCGACCACGTGAGCCGCCCGGCATCGGCCGCGACTGTGGTTTGGATCTGGCCGTTGGGGCTGTGCACGATAACCTGAGCATGCGCCGACACCACCAGGGTTGCGGCGAGCCAAAGAGCAAAATGATTTCGCATAGGGATTTTGAAGCTGTCCGACGACCATCGTCTCTACCCGAAGTCAAACCCGCGCGCAACTCGAAACGCCTGCTCTTGGCCTTGAATTTCGGCCTGCGCCTCTGATGTGACATTTTGCATCGTGCCTTGTCTCCCCGCGAGGCTTATTGTCCGCTCATGAACCAAAGGCGAATACAGGCCTTGTCACAGCTGCTCCTGCTGCTCATCACTTCACAATCAGGGCTTTGTGCGTCGGTCGCGGGTGAACAACTCACGCGGGTGATGGCCGGGGAACTGCAGCTCACGCTGCTCAGCGGCGCCGGTGGCATTCGGATTGACCGCTTGCTCGACAGGAAGTACGGCCAGGACCTGCTCACCACGAATCCGCTTCCCCTGTTCTCGCTCACACTGCAGCGGGCGGGCTCCACCAATCGCCTTAACCTGAGGGCTGATACCGGCTGGAGCCAATGCAGCATCCAGCCGCACGGTTCGCGCCTCAAAATGCACTGGTCGTTGCCCCTGGAAAAGGGCCTGGCCGGCCTCTCAGTCACAGCTGAAGTCTCACCTGAGATCCGCACCGGCGCCTTCCGCTGGAAGTTGCGCGTGGGTAACACCAGCACCAACTGGAGTGTCCGACGCACTGTGTTCCCGCAAGTCGCCCTGGCCGACCTGGGTACTAACGCGGTGGTGCTTGTCCCGCGCGGCCCGGGCGTTTTGGAGCGCGGCGTCTGGCACCGGCCGTTTGGCTTCGGAGGCACCTACCCCAACGGTTGGTGTTCCATGCAGTTCATGGCTGCCTACCGCGATGGTGACAGGCCGGCGGGGCTATATGTGGCCACCCATGACCCGTGGGGAAGCACCAAGGACCTCTCCGTGAAAAGCGAACCGACCACTCACACCATGAGGTTGAGCTTCGACCACCCGGCGCCCGATCTGGGCCGGGCCGGAAACGACTTCGTACTGCCCGGCGAAGCCGTCTGGCAACTTCTGCGCGGCGACTGGTTCGATGCGGCGATGATCTACAAGCATTGGGCGCAACGCGAGGCGAAGTGGTGGCCGCGACTGGCGCGCGACGGCCGCAAGGACACGCCGCGTTGGATGCGCGATTTGAACGTCTGGGCCATGAACCTTGGCGCGCCGGATGAGTGTGTGCCGGCCATAAAGCAGTTCCGCGACTTTCTCGGTATGCCGTTGGGCTTTCACTGGTATAACTGGCACCAGATTCCCTTCGACAACGACTATCCGCATTACTTTCCCACCCGGGCGGGCTTCGACCAGGGAGTCGCCGACCTGCAATCTGTTGGCGTTTTCGTGATGCCCTACATCAACGGCCGGTTGTGGGATTCACACGATCGTGGCGCCGACGATTTTCAATTCAGCCGGCTCGCCCTCGCGGCTGTTGCGAGGCGGGACGATGGCTCGCCTTATCTCGAAACCTACAACAGCAAGGAAACAAACGGCGAACCGGTGCGCCTGGGTGTGATGTGTCCCGCCACCCCGCTCTGGCAGAATACCGTCAGCAACATCGTCCTGCGGCTGCTGAGCGAGTGCGGGACCAGCGCGGTCTATATTGACCAGGTGGCGGCGGCTTCACCCGTACTCTGCCAGAATCCCGCGCACGGACACCCGCTTGGCGGGGGGCACTGGTGGAACGGGAGTTACTGGAAGATGCTCGGGGCCATCCGCCAGGTCATGCCGCCCGGGGTCGCGCTGACCACCGAGTGCAACGCCGAGCCGTTCATCCGCTGGTTCGACGGTTACCTGACCTGGCATTGGCAGTTCCCGGGACAGGTGCCCGCGTTCCCGGCGATTTACGGCGGCGCCATCCAGATGTTTGGCCGCGCCTATCGCGGCGGCGCCACTAAAGACCTGGCCCTCCGCATGAAGGCCGGACAACAACTGGTCTTCGGCGAACAACTCGGCTGGCTTGACCCCGGCGCGGTGAAAGAGCCCGAGAACGCCCGCTTCTTCCGTGAAATGGCGCGGCTCCGCTCGCAGCTCAGCCGCTACTTCTCCGCCGGCGAAATGGCCCGGCCCCCGCGGCTGCTGGACTCCGTTCCCACCGTGCGCGCCGATTGGCAGTGGTCGGGTGAGTGGTGGGTCACTACTGAAGCCGTCCTGACGGGAGCCTGGAAACTGCCCAGAGAGAAGCGGATGGTGCTGCTCTTCGTCAACGTCGGCGACAAGCCCGTGCCCAATCGAGTGCAATTCGACGCGGCAGCAAACGGCATTCGCGGGCGCATGCTCCGCGCGCAGCGGCGCACCGCTGACGGCCACAAGACCGAGTGGGAGAAGTGGCCGGCTGTTTTTGATCGTGCAGTCACTTTCCCGCCCCGCCAAGCGGAAGCGTGGGAATTAAAGTGGTAGGCCACAGCACGATCCATGGTTCTCTCTGGTTTGAGATAACGCGCGACACGCCAGATTTCCCCATTACCGGCCTTCACCACGCCGGCTATCCTCAGGGTTGGTCGGGCTTCGCGCGCGGCGCTACCGTTAGGTTGGCCCCTGCGGCCTGGCTGGCGCGGACCCGTCGCTGGCTGTTCAGTGACACCATGTCAATAATCAGTCCCGGATGCCGCTTCAGCAGGCCGTCCCAGAAGGCATACAGCCCTTCGATGTAAGGGATTTCCGTGATGCCCTGGCGGTCGGGGGCGTCGGCGGCCTGCCAGTAAGGCAACGGGTCCATGTTGAAATCCTGGCGGTAACAACCGAGTCCGAATTCATCCACTCTCGACGAAAGGAACTCGGTCAGGAACATGCGCGCTTCGGGGCGGCCCAGGTTCCAGAGGAGGTTGTCCTGGCCGGGATCTATGAGCCAATCGCCGTGCCCTTGGTGCCAGGGGGCATTCTTCCTCACCCGCTCCGGCTCAAACCAGAGCATCAATTCGCGGCCCGATTTCCGTAGCGCATCGCTCAGCGGCTTGAAGCCGGCTGGGTAAAGGTCCTGCTTCACCGCCCAATTGCCGACATTGGCCCACCACGCGCTGCCAGGCTGGCCGAGCCGGACGAGGATGTGCTTGGTGGAGTTGAAGGCCAGGCCGTGCGTGTAGGTCTTGTCGCCAAGCTGGAACGGCGTTCCCCGCCACGAGCGCCCGCGAGACAATCCGTCGTTGGTGTCCTCATAGACAACCTTCAGACTGGCGGCTTGGGCGGGCTTGGCGGCGCCCACCATCTGTTCCGCCCAGTGACGGCAGGCAGCAAATTCGCCCGCTGAAGGAGTGACAGCCTGAACGGCCAAGGGCGCGCCCGCAAGCAGGAGCAAACTGACGATTCGAGTTAGAGTTTTCCCTGTGGTTTGTCGGCCGATTTCATCAGCATACTCTTGTCGGTGATGAGCGTCGGCGCGTCATAAACGGGGATGTCCTTGAAGACCACCTTCCCACCATCAACAGCGATTCGATCCGCCGGGATAGCGTAGATGCCGCCGGTGATCAGGTCCACCCAGACCGGCTCGCTGAATGAACCCTTAGTGATCGTAAACGTGGCGGCCACGGTGTCGTTCCGGTCGGAGGGCACGCCGCTCTTGTCCCAGAAGACGAGCATCTGCTGGCCGCTTTGCCTGTGCTTGTAGGCATACCAAGCCGTCGCCTGCTCGCACTGGATTTCGCACGGATAATCCGGCACCCGCTCCAGTGTGTCGTCGAACACGGCGACCACATTTTGCACGGCGTAGTAGGCCAGCTTGACCTTCAGCACCCGGTAGGCCTTATCGGTTTTGACCAGCCCATAGCGGTCCATGTCGCCGAGGCGGTAGCCTTCCCAGCGGTTGTAGTCCAGGTCCGCGATGCAGAAGACCAGCGACTCGACGTCGTGCCCCAGGTCGCCCAGCATGCGCCGGGTCTGCCACTTGGCCTGCGTCAGCTCCGTCCACGGATACTTGCGCAACGCGCCGCCCAGGCAAAACTCCGACTGCGCGCCGGCCTCGCCCTGCCACAGCTTGATCGCCGGCGCGTATTGTTGGATCAGCGCCTTGACCTTCTCGACATTCTCGTAGTGGCCCTCGTCAGGATTGCGGGTGTAACCGTGATACACGAACCATGTGAACAGCGATGCCTTCTCTTGCGCGGTGACCCGTTTCAGCCACCCCTCCGCCCAATCCGGCTTGGGCCCGCACAGCACCGCGCCGGCAATCCGCGCGTCCGGGATCAAGCGCCGGATGATCTCCGCGGTGCGAATATTGAGGTCGGCGGTCATCTCGGGCGTGTGCGCCTTGTTGCCGTCCGGCTCATTCCACATGCCCCAATCGCGCACCTTTCCCTTGTAGCGCGCGGCCATGGTCTCGACCCACTTGTCCCACGCCGCCAACGCCTCTTCGGAATTCGGGAAGCCGCCGGACAGCCCTCGGCCGCCGCCGTCCGGATAGATGGGATTGCCGTAGGAAGTCTCCAGGAGGATTTCCAGGCCCCGGCCGCGGGCGTCCTCGATCACCCGGTCCAGCCAGCGGAAGTCATAGCGTCCTTTCTCGCGCTCGGTCGTGGCCCATCCGCCCTGGAGCCGGATTTTCTTAATGCCGAGCGGAACCAGGTAGTCCTTGTAGGAGTCGTAATTCGCGAAGCCGCGGTCCAGCGTCTCGCAGCCCAGCGACCAGTTCTGCCCGGCGATCTGGCCGACGCTCCGCGGCGTGATGGTGCCGATTCGCTTGAGCCCGGGGTCCAGGGTGGTCTGCACCCGCGTCTCTGACGTGTCAATCACCTGCGCTGAAGCGGCGGTCAGCGCAAACATTGCTGTTACTATCCACGTTCTGCTCTGCTTCATTCTCATTCTCATACGGTGCTCATGGTTAGTGCTGGTCTTCACGGTTCGTACACCTTGACAAGCTTGACCATGGCTCGATCCGGCGCCCCGCAGGTGAACGCAACGCGATTCGATCCCTCGTTCAAAATGGGCGGTGCGGCCTCGAGGTCGCCTTCCGCGACTTGCGCGCGCTGCGCGTCGACGATTGCCCAATGACGCTGCCCGCGGCAAGTCAGTTTGTGGCCAGGCTTGAGCGCGATGGGGAAACTGAGCTTGTGCCCATTCACGGTCAGCACGGGTCTGTCCATGCCGCCGCTGAGTTCGATTTCAAGCCTGGCTTCTTCCCGCGGACGGACCAGCACGTCCCAGACGTTGGTGGCGGCCTGCGGCGCGGTGATCCAGCGAGGCATCTCATATTCGCGCGCCAGGCACCTCCGGCCAATCCGGGAGGGTGGATTGGGCGTGCCGAACGGCGTGCCGGACGCAATGAGGGTGACCTCGGCGCGCGCGCTGGCGCCGGCCGGCCTATCACAGTCGAACGCAAGCGCGTTTTCGCCGGCGCGCAGCACCGGCCAGGCCTCGACAGCAGTGGGGCGAACCAGCGCCAGCAGGTCCCCTTTGGCGTCGTAATGCGTGCAATCGCCGGCTGGCTCGACTTCCAGGTAATCCCCCGACTTGAGCGTGATGGGAAGGGCAAGCCTCCTGCCGTTGACGGTGAGCACCGGGGTTTTCAGGTCGGCCGGCATGATGGGAAGCGCCATGACAGGGCCGATGACTACCTCCGTGCTGTCTCCCGCCGGCAGGTCGTTGAGGTAGAGGTTGAATCCGGAGATATGGGCCATGTCCAGCTCATTGCGGTAGATGTCGTAGGCGCCGCCGTAAGGCCACTGGTAATCGGACATCCGCTCCACGTCGCGCTCGCGCACAAGGAGTTCCACATAACGCCAGCCCATAAAATCGAGGGTCACATAGTGGTCGGAAAGCGCGTGCATGTATTCGCGCGGGGTTCCGAACTGGAGATTCAACAGCGCGCTTTTGCCGTCGCCTTTGACCCACACGCCCAGCGCGCCGGCGCCGGAGAGACTTCGGTAAGGGGCCGGGAAGGAAAGCGCTGCCCTGGCCCAGGCGCCGCGGCGCGCCGCGTTCTTGTTTTCGGCGCGCAGGCGCAGGTTGCGGCCGCCGCCGCGTGTCTCGCCGGTCGCTTGCTCCAGGCTCAGCGTCACCGCCCCCGAACTGGTCGTCTGCTGGAATGCGGCCAGATCGGCGTACTCCGTTACGCAGACGCGTTTGGGACTGTCATAGGGAGCCACCGAGTAGAGCGCCTCGATGCGGGCGGCCACCGGCTGCTCCCCGAACGGATTCCGGCTTGTCCAGCGCTCGGAGCCGTTGCCCAGGGAGCTAATGCGGTGGGAGGACATTTTGACGGGCGTGAACCTCCAATCGCCGTCGCGGTCCTGTCGCAGGCGGAACTCATCGCCGGGCACAGCCACGCGTGCGATGGTCTGGGCGTCAAAGTAGCGCGCCAGCCGCAGTTGCTCGTACCAGCCCAGGACGGTGAACTGCTTTTCCATATGGAAGCCAAGCGGCTGACGCGACACGTTCACGCCCTGGATTGCCATCGCGGAGTCGAGGCCGAGATTCTTGGCTCCGAAATACTCCATTTCGTCCACGAAATGGCCGCGGGCTTGCGCGCTCGGTTGACGCGGCGCCCACCAGCCCATCTGCGGCTCGAGCAAATTGGAGTCGCGGAATTTCGCGGTCGAGGCGATGTGCAGGTCGTGAAACCGCTTGGCCGCCCACACCGGATGGTCCCACGCGCCTAGCCGTGAGTGGAACCACCAGTTGTGCGCGCCCCATTCGCTGGCCTCGACCAGCACCTCGCCGCGCAGCCGCTTGAAGATCGCGTGCCGCATGAAGTCAATGCCGTAGCGGCTCATCATGCCCTCGGAGCCGTCGAAGTAGATCTGGTCGAGTTGGCAGGTGTTGAAGACATTGGCGATTTGGTCCGCCAGCTCATCGGCCAGCGGCGACCCGGCTTCGGGATAGAATGCGATGTAGCGCTGTTGCAGGTAATCGGCGCGGTCGCCCGCTGCGTGCGCCGCCGGGCGGGTCTTGAACGCGCCGCGCAGGCATTTGGCGAACGCGTAGGGAGGCACCGAAACGACTTCGCCGTATTGCACGATCTCCGTGCCGATGCGAATCGCATTGCCGTTGCCCATGTAAGTGAAGACCACATCGTGCTGGGCGGCTGGTTTTTCGTTCACATAGATCACCGTGTCGGCTGGCGTCATGGGCCGCGCGAGCGTATAGGACGCAGAGGCAATCAGGTGCGGACTGGTTTCAGGCGTCACCCAGGCATCGCGCGGATCAATGCAGGCGGTGAGTGTGTGGATGCCGGCTTTCAAGCCCGCCGCGTGGATGCGGGCCACGGCGGCTTTCATGTCGGCGAGGCCATCCGGAAAGAGGTTCGTATTGACCCCGTAATGGCCAAGCGTTTCCCACCAGCCGTGCAGGTGAATGTGGGTAAACCCGCCGCGCCGAGCGAGCTCGATCCAGTCGTCCACGGAGGCGAGCGAGAGGTCGGCGAACAGGTAGGAGCCGCGGTTTGCCTCCGCGCCGAGTGACCAAGGCCCGCCCAACTTCGAGACGGGCACCCCGGCTTCCGTGGCCATGGCCCGGAGCATCGCGGGCATCTCCGGCTTTGGGCCGGCCGCGAGACCGGCGCGCCACCCGGTCAGGCCGTGTTCCAGCGTGGTCCACACCCGCAACCCGGCGGGGGTGCCGTCCGCTGCCATTTCGACTGGCAGGTCATACCCGCGCAGGCAGACGGCGTCCGCGTCGTCCGAAAGCATGTTGGCCATGCCGCCGCAGTACTTTGCGACTGTCACCGGCAGGTTAAAGAATGTGAGGGCGCTTACATTGGACACGCTCAATGAACGAATCGCGAACGTGAAGAAGTCATCCCGCGTGTCCACCGCCAGCACCGCCGCACCCTGTCCTCGCGGAAACTTAAAGGTCAGAGCACCGTTGCTGAACGAGGCTTCGCGAGCGGTGATCCGGCGTCCATCCTTTAACCGAGCGGAAACCAGCTCCTGCGAGCGGGCCACCAACTCGCGGCCCGACGCCTTGCTGCGAAGGGAGACGATCCGGCCCCGCACATCAATCGCCAGCGTCGCGCGGCGATTCTCGAACGTCGCGGCGAGCGGCGGCGTGTCCGTGGACTCATCCACCAGCGTGTAATCGGCGCTGGCACGCGCGGGATCTTGCGCGAGAATGGCCACTTCCCGCGCCGTGAGCGCGCGTCCATAGATGCGCACGTCGCTGATAAGGCCATGGTGGGAAACCGGGCCGGACCAGCCGCCGATGCGAAGGCCGTCCGCCTCGACCGGATAGGGCCAGGTTCTCTGGTCAACAGGTTTGCCGTTCACGTAGCAGGTGATGCTTGGCAGAGCGAACACAACGCAAAGGTGAAACCACTGCCGCAGCGGGAGCGAGCTGAGCAACGAAACGCTGGTTTCTGCCCAGGCGTTGCCGGGCACCCCCGCGCGATGGCCGGGACGGCCCATGCGAAACGAACAGGCGTTGTCGCTCACAAATAGCATCAGGCCGCCGGGACTCCAGTTATGCGTGGTGAGCAGATTGGGATAGCGTCCCGTGCCTTCCCACGCCGCCCAGACCGAGATGGTGCATTGCGTTGCGCCGTTTAGAGAAGGAATGGGTGGAAGCTCAATGAAGGCATTCGTGCCGCCGAAATGGGCGGCAGCGCCGAAGGCTCCACTCGCCCATCGGACATTGGTGAGTTCGGCTTCGATCTGGTGCGGCGAGCGGTCAACCGCCAGCGTGCCGGCGCCTTCGTCCAGCGGTAACCAGAGCAGCAGCGAGGGGTCGGGCGCCGGCGCAGCGCGCAACGGCATGAGCAGACCCAGGACAATCAGCGAGGTCAGCAATATTCGTTTCATTTTGGTTCGGTCGGCATGTCATTGATGCCGCCCTCAGAAAGTAGCGGCTTCCAGCCGGTAAACTTCGACATTGTCAAACCAGCAAACATCCTCGTCGGTCATCTGGCCGCGGACATCGAGCAGCACGACGAGTTGGCCCGCTTCGGGCGGGACCGTGACGACGCCACAGGCGATCTTCCAGTCACCCACGCTGGGCTGGAACGTGAACGGGCGGTCATCTGCTTCGTGCGTCCATCTGTTGTCGCTCGTTTGCCACCGGATGGTCAGCCCTGGAGCTGTGGCGCCTTCCGCGCGGCAGCCGGCTTTCACGAGAAAAGCCTGGCCCGGCGTGGCGGCAACCTTTTGGATAAAACAGCCCCACGCGACTTTCGCCGCCCGCGCCGCCCCGCTACCGACGGTTTCATCCCACGTGAATTTCCCGGTGGGATGCGTTTCGTCCTGCCACACCGACCAGCCCGGCGGCAGGGTGGCGCCGCCTTTCGGTTTATCCCGGAAATCCGCGTTCACCGCGAGATTTGTCGCCGCGCCGCGCTTCTTCAGCGCGGCGATTTCCCCGCGGGCCGCTGCGTTTGCGTCGCGCGCCCACTCGATGACGCGCGTGATGCCGGGTAGCGCCTCCTCCCACGTTCGGCCCTTGCCGGCAGTCTTCCTCAGTTGTTCCTCGCGCCATGGCTTGTCTTTCGCGAGTCCGCTCCACCAGCGGCATTGCTCGCCGTAAATCCAAATGTATTCGTCCGCCGCATCGCGCGCCGCGCGCAGATTCCGCGACAGCCGCTTGAGACGCGAGCCGTCGAGCGGCGGGCGGTAGTACCTGTGACCCGGCTCGTTCTCGAACATGTCGAGGTAAAACCCGAATCCGGCCTGGACGTGCTGCCGGTATTTCGCGTGATTCTCCGGCGCCACCAGCTTGATCGCGGGACCGGTCCACGAACGGATGTCGAGCGCCGCGCGCTGATACGCCTCGACGCTGTCCAGGTAGTAGCCATTCTCGCAGCCATCCACGATGACCATGCCCGGCGGCGCGGCGTCGAGCATCCCGTTGAAGAAAGCCGGCAGCAGGCCGTAGTGCTCGCGGGCGAGCATGCCAGCCGGATCGTCCGAGCGGCCGGCGCCCAGCACGACGCTATTAAGAAACAACGCGAGAATGGTCGCGCGCGGCATTTCCGCCGCGATACCACGGATGAATTGCGCGCCGCGCTGGCGCGCCAGCGCCGTGGTTGCGGCAAACGCGCGGTGCTGGGCCGGATCGAATTTCCACTGATTGTCGCCGTAGGGCTCGAAGTCGGGCGCCACGCCTTTCGCGCCGCCCGCGCGCGCCAGCCAGGCGCAGATACGCAGCTTTTCTTCGAGCGCGCTCCAGCCTTCGTCGTCATCCCACGCGATGATTTTCGGCGTCGCGTTGAATTGAACGAAGTTGTGAGTGTACTTGGCAAACCGGCAGGCCTTGAGATCGGCCAGCGCCGCATTGAACCATTCCTGCTTCCACCGCTCGCGGTTCCAGCCGGCCTGCGTACTCACCTTCCGCCCATCCTCGGTCGCTGCCTCAACGCGGAAGATAACTCCGTCAAACGGACCCTCCTTTTCCATTTCGCGCCAATGCGCGCGCAGGAAGGTTGTGTCCGGCATATCCCAGCCGAGCTCGATGAACTTCTTGTCGGCTGCGCGCGCGGAACAAACACCCATCACGAGAAGGAGCAAACATAGAATTTCGCGAGAGCTTTGCCTCTTTACGGCCGGAGGCCCAGGAAATATCATGCGGGTATATTCATCCTGCGCAGCTCGGAAACAAGCACCGATTATCCTCCAACGCGGCCTTTGTGACGGGCGACAGCGCGCCGCAGACTCCCAGTCAGGCGCCAGCAGGGACTATCTTCGGTCTGCGACTACACAAGATGGGTTTGAAACCTCAAGGCTCGCGTTCAAGGTTTCGGTTGCGTCGCCGCCGGTTTGCTCCACAAGTTGTTGATGAGTTCCACGGTGCGATCCACCAGTTCCTGCCCGCCTTCGGGGCCCACTTTGTTGCTCTGGACGATCGCGCTGTAACCGCCGCCCGCGACGGCGCGCGCGGTCGGCAGATACCCGCCCGAGCCCCCGGTCAGCTCGATGACAAACGTTTGCAAGGCCTTGCTCCGGCTCTTGATCTGCACCCCGTAGTCCTGGAACAACTCGAACGGATTGGTGGCGATGGCGATATCCCCGATCCGCAGCACATGCACCTCGGCGGTAAACGTCGGCGCGTTCCCCTGTGTTCGATGGCGATCAATCGTCGCCTGGTGCCAAGCCGCACGATGGGAGGTGTCGGCTTTCTGCTTCAGTGCTTCGATTTCCCTTGCCGCCTCTGCGGCTTCCTTCTCGGTAACTTTGCGCGCGGGCAGGACGAGGTCCACAACCTGGTGCGCGAAGGGCGCGTCCGTCCGAATGTCGTTTCGGGCCAGTTCGCTGCTCTCGATGACCTCGTGTGCAATCCGGCGTCCGATATCCTGGGTGCGGTTCAGCCCGCGCAGCTTGAGCATGCGTTCCTCGGCCGCTTTGCGATACAGGAAGTGCGGCGAGAGATCGCCGGCGGCGCCGGGCCAGCCGAGCACACCCAGCTCCGCGCCCGCGTCGGCGCGCAACTGCTCGCGCACGTCGTGCCAAAAGTCCGCGTTGACGGTCGAGCGGCCTTCCACTTCCTGCGAGGTGCAGGACAGGTTGATGCCCGCCGCCAGCAGCCGCTTCTCCGGAGTCCAAAAGAACAGCAGTTCCATGCCGTGGTCTTCGCCGCCCTCGATGCCGCGGAACTCGGGCACGCCGGTGGCGCCGTACATTTTGGCCGTGCCGTCGGCATAGACCGCGCGCCGGTTATGGCCCACGACGGCATGTCCCAGTCCCCAGCTCACACCGCCCGGCTGCCGCTGATTCCATGCGCGGGCGACGACCTCCGCCAGCCGGTCCACCAGAAACTCCACATAATCCCGGGGCCGCATCACACCCTCTTTGGGAAGGTCATATTTTCCTTCCTCGGTGACCGGCCCCGTGTGGGTGTGCGTGGCGGTCAGGACCAGTTTGCGCGGATCGAAGGCGGGCAGCTTGGCGCGCAAACGCTCGCGAACCATTGGCGGTACTGACGCGCGAAACGCCACGATGTCGGCGGAGAGCAGAATGGCCTGGTCAACCACTCGGTCGCCTTCGCGGGCCTCGATGGCCACGGCGGTGGCTGTGATTGGGTTATCCACACCCCGTGAGATACGCGTCTCGAATTGCCCGTCGAGCGCAACGGGCATGTCGGGCGTGATACTGATGCTGGCCGTGCCGATGTGCAGCTCAGCCGCGCAGCAGTTCATGGCTGCGGCAGCCGCCAGGGTCAGCAGGGATTTCGCAACGCGTGCCTTCATGGTCTTTTGGTTAATGCCTGATTGAAGCGACCCCGAAACATGGCTCTCATTGGTCATGCGGGGCCAACACAAGCCGATGGGCTTTTGCTTCACCTCGCCGGTGATTCAGCTGGAACTTGCGAGCGGCGGCGCCGCTGGTGACTTCAACTTCGTATTTGCCGTAGAACCCGCGCAGCCGCGCGGTGCCCCGGACGTCCGTCTGAAATTCAGCCTGAGTCTTCCAGGTATGATTGACGAGCTGATCCAGCGCCCGATAGGCAGCTTTGGGCTGGAGTTGAGCGTCCATCAAGCCGCCCATCGCCTCATTCTCGCCTTTGACTGCGGTTCCATCGCCCAGGTTCCACCACGTGATGCCGGCCATCATGGGCGCGCTGAACCAAAGACGATAATGATCGCGGACCACCGCAGCCTGAACTTCTTCTCCGCCCGGACCTGCTGAGGGAAAGGTGATCTCCGTGATATAAAGCGGCAGACCGAAGCGGCCAGCCTCCTCGTACAGATCCAGCAACCGCTGCGGATTGCAGTCCTTGCCAGCGAGGTATTTATCCAGTGCCTCACGCCGCATAAAATGGTATTGAAAGCCAATTCCCCGTACGGTGGCGCCCTGGGCGAGCAGTTGCTTGATTTGGGCCAGATACCGGTTGTTCCCGGCGGGTGGAAAATTGAAGGGAGTCACCTCATTGATCATCAGCGTGGTTTGCGCGGGAAACAAAGGCGCCACTTCCTTGAACGCCCAGCCCACGTACGCCCGTTCCGGCGTGTAGAGAGGGTAATTGGTGGTGCACACCAGTGATTCGTTAACCACGTCCCAGATGGGAATCTTGTCGGCGTAACGGCTGCTGATTTCGCGAAAGCGTTTGCGGTAGAGGTCGCGCAATGCGTTCGCGTCCTGGGGCAACCAAGCCGGATTATAAGCGTGCCAGAGCAGCGGATGCCCCTTGAGGGTAATGCCGTGCTTCGCGGCAAAGGGCAGGAAACGGTCCGGCGGTGGCCGGCGCCAGATATCGCGCGCGGGCTCCGCATACCGCAGTTCGCCCCGTGCCGGCTCGATGCCCTCCCAGTAGAACGGCACGGTGAGGAAGTTGAACAGCCGCACAAATCCGGATTCGTAGCGCTCTTCCAGGTCCTCCGGCTTCAACTGGCCCAGCACAAAGCCGTTGCAGCCAAACAGAAACTCATGGCTTACCTGGCGCGCCTTGATCCTGGCGCCCCCCACCGGCTCCCCGGCGGCGTCCACCACTTCCAGGACACAATCCCCTTTGCGAAACCGTTCAATGTTCTGTTCGACGCGTGCGTTAAGACTTGGATCGTCCCATTGCTTGCGCCAGGACTCCGGCGCGGCGGCCCAGGCATTGAGCAGGATCAAGGTCGTCGCCATCGTTCCCAGCAGCATCGAATTCCTGCCTGTCATGGTGTCACCGCGTTCTCCAACGTTGGCACGTTCACGGGCCAAGTTCTAACTTCCACACCTGTGCAGCGCAAGCTGCAAACGGGCTTCATTTCCCCAAGCCGTCGCCAAAGCCCCCAGTCGCGCAGCGAAGTTCGTGCGGGAATGCCTCCCGGTGGCATGAACGCGTGAAGCTCACGCGCGCGCAAATTGAACGGGAAAGAGACCCATAGGATGGAGGGTCCGATGCGGAATGCTGACGCCTACTCGCCGAGGTTGCGGCGGAGCAGCTCGCGCAACTTTTGCGGGGACAGGACCGTGAGGTGTTTGCCTTTGACCGCGACAAGTTTCTGTTGGCGGAACTTGGCCAACGTGCGAGAGAAGGTTTCGCTGACGGTGCCCAGTTCGGCGGCGAGCACTCGCTTGGTGGTCCTTAGTTCGATGGTGACAGGTCGGGGTGACGCAGGGTCGGGGCAGCGCTTGCTGAGCCAGTTTGCGAGGCGAGTTTCGACGTCCTTGAGCGTCAGATCTTCAAGCTGGGCGATGAGCGTGCGCAGGTGCAGGCTCATGGAACCCAGCATCCGCAGGGCGAGATCGGGCTGGCGCTTGAGCAAGGCGAGGAAACCGGCCTTCTCCACCAGCAGCACCTGCGAGGACTCCAGGGCACAGGCGTCGGCCGGGTAGCCGGACGCGGTCGCCAGGGCGGCCTCGGCAAAGGACTCGCCGGTGCGAAAGATATGGATGACCTGCTCCTTGCCGGCAGCGTTGACGCGATGGACGTTGATGGCACCCTTTTGCACAATGTAGAAACCTTGCGCGGGGGCGCCTTCGCGGAAGAGATAGTCGCCCTTGCTGAGCGACTTGACGAGGGTGATATCCGCGACGCTGTTCAAGTCCCCCGCTCCAAGGCCCGCAAAGAGCTGGCAGCCACGGAGGGTGTTGACAATCGCGGCTTGTTTGAACTCTGTGAATGAATTGGCCATGCCAGCCTAGAAGGTATTTCAATCGCTCTGAAAGCCAAAGTAATCTTTTCAGCCGCGCCTATCGCGCCCCGCGCCTTGAGACTGTGCTTGGCGGCTGGCCGGCGCCCCATTCTCAATGGGGCGCCGCAGCGCCTGCCGCGCGAGCGTTCGGGCCGGTTCACTCAAAACGGCGTGAATTGCGCATCAGAATTGCTAATGATATTTCGTCTTATGCAGGGCCGCCAAAAAATGTCCATTTTTTGACAAGCATCGTGTAGTTGGCGGCTGGCCGTGGCGCTAACGTGCGGTGGAAATTGTGGAAGAAGCCGCTCAACGAGCCTCAGCGTTAGCCGAACCGGCGGAGAAGAGAAGAACCCTCCCGGATCGGACCAACGGTCTCCCGGCGACCGCCTTCGGCTGCCCGCGCGACTTTCTGGATAACCATTTCGTTTATGCGGTGGTGTCAGCGCGGGCGCGCGGCTTGTCGGTGGGCGTCAACCTGAGCCCCGGCAAGAACTGCAACTTCCACTGCGTGTATTGCGAAGTCCACCGCAACGGGGGCAAGGGCGAGGGGCAATTGGATGTGGAAGCGATGGCGGCGGAGCTTAAGAAGACTCTGGCTTTTGTTCGGGGCGGTCGCCTGCGCGAGCGGCCCTGGTATCGCACTCTCCCGGACGAGTTGCTGCAAATGCGGCACGTGGCGTTGAGCGGCGACGGCGAGCCCACGCTCTCGCCGCGGTTCGCCGACGCGCTCCAGGCGGTGGTGCACGTCCGGGCCCTGAGCGGATTTCCGTTCTTCAAGCTGGTGCTGTTGACCAACGCCACCGGATTAGACCAACCCCACGTTCAGCAGGGGCTCAAGCATTTCACGCGCAGCGACGAGGTGTGGGCCAAGCTCGACGGCGGCACACAAGCCTACATCAACAAGGTCAACCGCCCGGAGGTGCCGCTGGAAAAGATCTTGTCCAACATCCTGATGCTGGGGCGCCAACGCCCCGTGGTGATCCAGAGCCTTTTCCCGGCTATCAATGGCGAGGAACCGCCGCTGGAGGAAATTGAGCAGTACGCTCAGCGCCTGCTGGAATTGAAGAACGGCGGAGCCCAAATCTCCCTGGTGCAGATCTACTCGGCCACGCGCCCGGCGCCGAACTCGGAGAGCGGGCACTTGCCGCTCAAGGTCCTTTCGCGCATTGCCCAGACGGTGCGACAGACGACCTCTCTTCCCGCCGAGGTCTTTTAAACTTCAAGAAGCGGCGCGGGCTTCGTAGTCCAGCCAATACTCCTTAAGAATCCGGATCTTCTCCCGCAGTTCGGAGTAGCTCAGCGGTTTGACGATGCAGGCTTGGATATCCATTGCGTAGGCCATCTGGGTTTCGTTGGGCAGTTCCGCCGAGCTCAGCACCACCACCGGCAATTTGCTTGGGATATCAGGATGCTCGTGCAGCCACCGGAGGACCTCGAGGCCGTCCTTGACGGGCATTTTCAGGTCGAGCAGGAAGAGGGCTGGAAAGGGAAAGGCGCTCCGATCGGCGAATTGTCCTTCACCGGCCAGGTATTGGATTGCCTCCTCGCCGTTCCCGACCGCGTGTACTGGGTTGAGCGTCTGGTTCTCCTGGAATGCCCGGCGCACGAGCAGCACGTCATTCGGGTCGTCTTCGGCCAACAGTACAGGACTCAGATTCGACATTGTAAACCTTGCCATATTTATACCTTATCTTGGGAATTCTGGCAAGCGCGGCAAGCCGTCGGCGGCGCGATCACGGCCTGTTTAGGAAAGTCCGATTGCCTGGCCGGAGGGTAATATCTTGATGCGCGCGGCGGCCGGGACTTTGGGCAGGCCGGGCATGGTCACGATGTTCCCGCAAATCACCACCACGAAGCCGGCGCCGGCTGAGATCCGCAGTTCGTTGACCCGAATGCGAAAGCCGCTTGGCCGGCCGCGCCGAGCCGGATCATCCGAGAGTGACATGGGTGTCTTGGCGATGCAGACCGGCAGCCTGGCAAACCCGTGACGAGTAAGGAGTTCAAGATTGTGCCGGGCGCCTGGCTCGAAATCCACGCCCGCCGCCCCGTATAACTTGCGTGCTACCGCCTCAATCTTGCGGTCCAGCGGCATCTCCAACGGGTACGCGAAGCGCAACTTGCGACGATGATTTCGACCGATCATCCGCAGCACGGCCCCTGCAAGCTCCACCGCGCCTTCGCCCCCGCGCGCATAGTGCTCGGCCACCACCGCCTCCACCTCCTGCCGGCTACAGAATCGGATGATGCGATCCAGGTCTGCCGGCTTGTCGTCGGGAAAACGGTTGAGGGCCACAACCGGCTCCAGGCCGAAGCGGCGAATATTCTCAATGTGCTTGGCGAGATTGCCCAGACCCCCGGAATCGGTGAAGCCGCCGTGGTACGCAACCGCCTTCGCCGTCGCCACGATCACGGCGCCCGCCGGATTCAACCCCGCCAGCCTGCATTTGATGTCGAAGAACTTCTCCCCGCCCAGCTCGGTGGCAAACCCCGCTTCGGTTACCACATAATCAGCCAGCTTGAGGGCCAGGCGCGTAGCGAGGGTGGTATTGGTGCCTTGGGCAATGTTGGCGAACGGTCCGCCATGGACAAAGGCCGGTGTGCCTTCGTGGGACTGGACCAGGTTCGGGTGGATGGCATCGCGGAGCAGCACCTGCATGGCCCCCACGGCATTGATTTGGGAGGCCCGCACCGGCTCGCCTTGGTAATTGAAGGCGACTACCATCTGGCTGAGCCGCTCTCCCAGGTCACCATAATCCCGTGCCAGGCAAAGAATGGCCATTACCTCGGACGCGGGCGTGATGTTGAAGCCGTCGCGGCGGGGGACGCCGTGTTTGACGCCGCCCAGGCCGATGATGATGTCGCGCAAGGCGCGGTCATTCAGGTCAATCACGCGGCGCAGGACAATCTGGCGGGGGTCAATGCCCAGCTCGTTGCCGTGCTGGAGGTGATTGTCCACCATTGCCGCGAGCAAATTGTTGGCCTTGGTCACGGCGTACATGTCGCCCACGAAGTGCAAATTGATCGCCTCGGCCGGGACCACCTGGGCGCGACCGGCTCCGGTGCCGCCGCCCTTGATGCCGAAGTAGGGCCCCAGCGAAGGTTCGCGGACGCAGAAGATTGCGCGGTTGCCCAACCGCCGCAGCGCGTCGGCCAGCCCGATGGTGGTGGTCGTCTTGCCAATCCCCTCGGGCGTCGGGGTCATGGCGCTGACCAGGACCAGGCGTCCGTCGGGTTGGCCCTGACGGTCCCGCAGCTCGTCAATGGGGACCTTGGCAATGAAATGCCCGTGTGGAAGGATGTTGTCCGTATCCAAATGCAGTTCCCGCGCCACTTCCGCAATGCGGCGGGGCGGCAGGCTATGGTTAGTTGACAGCACTTCAGGCATACACCGCTAATAGCACCAAACAGGGAGCCAAGGCGAGCCCCGTTTTGGCGGGGCCAGGCGCGGCAGCAGCGATTCACCGCCGACGATCGAAATAATCATGCGGACGCTTGACTTGCCCCTCCCATTCTCAAACAATCCACACTGTTGTATGCCGGATAAGTGTAGTGCGAAGAGCAAGCCATTGACCCGCAAAGAAGCACGGGAGCTGGAGGTTGGAATCGCATTCCTGGAGGGCCTGGTTCGCCGCGACCCTGAATACGTCGAGGCGTGGCAGATCCTGGGAGACTACTACACGCTGCGCGGTGATTACAGCCACAGTCTCCAGGTGGATCAGCGGTTGTCCCGGCTCCAGCCGCGCAACCCGCTGGTTTTCTATAACCTTGCCTGCAGTCATTCCCTCAAAGGTGAGTTCGACGACGCGGCCTCCGCGCTGGAGAAGGCCCTGCGCCTGGGCTACCGCGATTTCAACTGGCTGGCTCGGGATCCCGACCTGCGCCAGCTTCGCCAGCATCCGCTCTACCGCCAAATCGAGCGCAAGATTCGGAAGATGAAGGTCAGGATCGCTTGAACGTCACCGTCCACGGTCGCGCCAGGCACTTTCGCACCGTGACCTTTGATGTCCGGCGCAACGCGGTGCTGCTTATCGAGCAGCGGCTCCTCCCCCACGAATTTCGGATCGTCGCCGCGCGGGATTTCCGCCAAACCGCGCGTGCCATTACCGACATGGTTGTCCGCGGGGCCGGCGCGATTGGCGCCACAGCGGCTTACGGGCTGGCGCAAGGGGCCCGCGCTTTCCAGGGACGCAGCCTGGCGGGTTTCCAGCGGCACGTTGATTTGGTTTCCGCAACCCTCGAATCCGCCCGGCCCACCGCGGTGGACCCGGTCAATGCGGTCAACTATGTGCACCAGGCCATGCGCGCCGGCCAGACGGTCGAGGAGCGGCAAGGACTGGCGCTGGCGGCGGCGGAGGAGTTCGCCAACGACGACGTGCGGCATTGCGAGGCCATCGGGCGGCACGGCGCCAGGCTCATCCGCGGCGGCATAAACGTTCTCACCCACTGCAACGCCGGCTGGCTGGCCTTCGTGGACATCGGCAGCGCCACGGCACCCTTGTATGCCGCCCAGGCGCGCGGACGGAAGTTCCATGTCTATTGCGACGAGACCCGGCCGCGCTCACAAGGCGCCACTCTCACGGCGTGGGAACTCGCGCAGCAGGGCATTTCCCACCAGGTCATCGCCGACAATGCCGCCGGCCACCTCATGCAACGCGGCAGGATTGACCTGGTCATCGTGGGCAGCGACCGCACATTGGGCCGCACCGGCGAGGTCGCCAACAAGATCGGCACCTACACCAAAGCGGTTCTAGCCCGGCGGCACGGCATTCCTTTCTACGTCGCCATTCCTCTCTCCTCCATTGACTGGAACTTGAGGACCGGCTTCGACATCCCGATCGAGGAACGCCACGAGAGCGAAGTCCTCGGCGCGTGGGGGGTGGCGGCGGGTCGCGGCCGATCGGGTCCCGCACGGCGCGGCTATGTGCGCGTGGCCAATCCTGCCAGCGGGGCGCTGAATCCGGGCTTCGATGTCACTCCGGCAGAACTGATCACGGGCATCATCACCCCGGTGGGCATCCTCAAGCCGCGCGAGCTGTGGACCCGGCGGCGGGAGCTGGGCTGGCCGGGCTGACGCACGGTCAACTCGATTTCCAGAACTGCCACCAGCGCTTGCGCGGGCGCGGATTCTTCCACGCCTCGTAGCGCCGGTTGATCACCGCGGCAATCTTCTCGTAATTCGCCCAGTTGTCCGCGACATGCCAAAAGCTCGGCAGGCGGGCGGCCAGCACCTGCTTGTAATCGGCAAAATATTCCCCTCGCCGCCCCGCCGCGTCCACATAGTAATGCTGCGCGAACTGATTGCCTACCTCATTGAGGTCCTTCTCGGAGAACCTTTCCTTGCAGGCGGCTTCGAAGAACTGCCGCCCCGTAATCTCGCGCCGGCGCAACCTGGCTAGCGGTTCCGCTGAATGCTGACGGTGGAAGTCGCTCTCCAGACCGCTTTCCACCGCCCATGCCAGGAACATCCCGATGTGCGTCCCGGAGTGTCCCTTGGGCAGCGGCTCGGCATCCGTGCTGTAATCAAAGTCTGCGCGATCGTAGGACATGGTGAAGACCATACTGCCCAGCATTTGCCACCAGTGCAAGCCAGCCGGGCGTAATCCCTCAGTCTGGCAGGCGTGGCCTTCGCCATGGTTGAATGGCGGCTTGCGGCGGAGAGTCAAATCTGCGCTATATTACGGTCAAGAGGCAGTTCGGCGAGTCTGGCCGATGCCAGCACCTTCGCCCACTGCGCAACGTATTTCGCATAGGATCCATATGACTGAAGCATCACTTGGTTCACCGGCAACCGGGAAACCCCGCCGCGGGCTCCGGGCACTGGCCTGGGGCGTCGGGGGGGTGATCGTCCTGCTCGTCGTGATGTATTTCGTGGCGACCAGCTCGGGCTTTTTCAAAGGCGTGATTTTGCCGCGCGTGGGCAAGGCGATGAATGCCCAGGTCACGGTGAGCGACGCCTCGATCAGCCCGTTCAGCAAGGTGGTCCTGCACAATCTCAAGGTCCAGACGACAGGCCCGGAACCGCTGGTCACCGCCCCTGAGGTGCGCTTGCGCTACAGCCTTCTGGCCATTCTCGGAGGCAATATCCGCGTGGACGAAGTGGCGCTGGTTTCACCGACGGTCGCGCTGGTCGAGAATCACGACGGGAGCAGCAACCTGGACCCGATCATGCAGGCACAAGCCGCCGAGGCGCCCGAGAAGGAGCCTGCCTCGCCGGCGAAGCCGGGCAAGCCGATGCAAATAGATCTAAAGAAGTTCACGCTCACGGACGCGACGATCCGGCAGGTGAAGAACTCCACGAACGGCACGCGCGAGCTAATCGAGCTGTCGCATGTCAACGTCACGATGGATGACTTGAAGAACGGCCAGACGGGCAAGCTCGCCCTGGCGGCCGATATGCGAGCCGAATACACCAATGGACTGGTGCAGGCCAAGCTCGGCGGCGATTTCACTTTTGCCCTGCTGGCGGATTTGAAGCCGGCTACGATCAAAGGCAGCACACGCCTGGACGTGAGCCGCGCGGAAGGCGCGCTGGCGGATTTCGCCGCGGTGGGGGCCGTGCTCGGCGTGGACGTCACGCCGACCGAAATCAAGGACGCCGCAGTGCGCTTCCAAAAGGGCCAGACGCACCTGGGCGAACTGCGCGCCAGCGGGCCGTTCGACATGGAGAAGCTCGAAGGGCGGCTGAGCATCGTGCTCTCCTCTATTGACCAGCGGTTGCTGGACCTGGCCGGGGCCCAGAGCGGTCTGAATTTCGGCCCGACCACCATCGGCTCGACCAACCTGGTCGAGTTGACCAAAGGCGGCTCAATCATCACCGCCCGCGGCCAGGTGGACGTGAAGCAGTTCCAGGTGACGCGCATGAATCAAACTACGCCCCGGCTGGACCTCCACAAGGACTACGACCTCACCGTGGATCGCGGTCAAAGCCTCGCCACGCTGCGCGGCCTGAACTTGATGGGGACGCAAAACGGCAATCCGTTGCTCACAGGCGCGTTGACCAGCCCGATGCAAATCACCTGGGGCAACGCCGGCGGCGCCGCGAGCGATTCGGCGCTGACCCTGAAGGTCTTGAGCTTGAACCTTGCCGACTGGAAGCCTTTCCTGGGCGAGATTGCGCCCGCGGGATTGGTGGCGGCCAACGCGAGGCTGCTGTCGCAGCAAGGCGGCCGACAGGTGACCTTCGACTGCGACTCCCGTATTGATCATCTGACCGCGATCATCGGCAGCAACCAACTGTCGGACGCGACCATCACTTTGCAGGCCAACGGCAAAGCCATTGACCTGAGACAATTCAACCTCGCCAGTTTGACGCTGGAGGCCGCCCGGCAGAGCCAGGCGCTGGCGACCATGTCCGCCTCGGGCACTTATGACATGGCCGCCGAGACCGCCGATATGCGGTTCAATGCCCAAGCGGCGCTGGCGCCGCTGCTCCAGGCCCTGCCGCAGCCGGACACGAGCGTTTCGGCGGGCACGGTGGACCTCAAAGCCCACTTCACTCAGAAGCAGAAGGCGCAGACCGTCACTGGCACCTTCGCGCTGGCTGATTTCACGGGGCGGTATGGGAAGAATGAGCTGAACCGTTTCGGCGCGACGGCCGATTTCGACGCGGGCATGACGCCGCAGGAGGTCCAGGTGCGGAAAGCCGCGGGTAAGGTGACCCAAGGGGCGAATGCCGGCGGGAGCTATGATTTCACCGCGAAGTATAATTTGTCGAAGCAGACCGCCGAATTTAAGGCCCGGCTGGCGGATTGGAATCAGCACGCACTGGGACCGTTCCTCGCGCCAATGCTGGCGGGCAGGCAAGTCGTCTCGGCCGGCCTCAATGCGAACGCCGCGGGGCAATACGACCCGCAAGGATCCTCGGCCCTGAAAGCCGACATGCAGTTGGCCAACCTGATAGTGAAGGATTCGAAGGGGCAGTCCCCCGCCACCCCGCTGGAGGCGAAGATGCAGGCGGATGTCTCCCTGCGCAAGCAGGTGGCCGACGTGCGCCAGTTCCAGGTAGCGCTGACGCCGACGGCCCGCGCGAAGAATCAGGCGCAGTTGAGCGGCCAAGTGGATATGTCCAGGACCAACGCCATCACGGGTGAACTCAAGCTCACGGCGGACTCGATTGATCTGACCAGCTACTACGACTTGTTCATGAGCGGCGAGCCGGCGGCGGCCGGGTCGGCGACGTCTCCGAGCGCTCCTGCGCCCGCCGACGCCAACCAGGAACCCGAGGCCATCCAATTGCCGCTCCGCAATTTCACGGTTAGCGCGGCCATCGGCCGGTTTTACCTGCACGAGGTGGATATTGCCGACTGGCAGACCACGGTGAAGATGGACGGCGGGCGCGTGGTGATGAACCCGATCAAGTTGACGCTCAACGGCGCGCCGGTCAGTTCAACGGTTGATCTTGACCTGGGGGTGCCGGGCTGGAAGTACGACCTGGCGTTCAACGCGCAGGCCGTCCCGCTGGCGCCGCTGGTCAACTCGTTCCAGCCGGAGATGAAGGGGCAGCTTGGTGGCACGGCGACCGCCCAGGGCAAACTGACGGGCGCGGGGACCACCGGCGCCAGCCTCCAGAAGAACCTTGCCGGGCAGTTCGATATGACCTCGACGAATCTCAACTACAGCGTGGTGAACCTCAAGAACCCGATGTTCAAAGGCGTTGTTAATGTCATCGCGGGGATACCCGAACTGTTGCGCAATCCCGCCGCGGGCCTCGGTTCGCTGCTGGGCAACCTGACCGGGGGCAAGGCCGGCGCCAGCGGCGGGCTGGCGGATGACTTGCAGCGGTCGCCGATTGACGCGCTCAACGCCAGCCTGACGGCCGGCTCGGGCCGGGTGGACCTCAAGCAGGCGGTGGTGCAGAGCGCGGCGTTCCTCGCCAACGCGAGCGGCACGATCACTCTCGCTCCCGTGCTCACGAACTCAACCCTGCGGATTCCCGTCGCGGTCTCGCTGAGCCAGCCAATCGCGCGGCGGATGAACCTGGCTTCCGCCGACACCAACGCCACCTACGCCAAGCTGCCCGACTTTCTGACCATGAGCGGCACGGTGGGCGAGCCTAAGGCCGACATCAAGAAGGGGGCGTTGGCCGGCACGGTGCTGAAGAGTGTGACCGGATTCGTGCCTGCGGCGGGGGATACCGCGGGCGGGTTGCTGGGCAGCATTCTGGGCACCAAGCCCGCCGGGACGACGAATCAAACGGCCACGAATCAGCCCGGCGGCGCGGTGGGCGGACTCTTGCAAGGCATCGGCGGCATTCTGGGCAAGGGCGCGCCCGCGGAAACCAACGCCTCGGCTACGAATAAAGCGCCTTCCAGAAACCCGCTCAAGGGCATCTTCAGGTGATGGGTTAGCCGGGAGGGGGAGGGTTCCTGCTGCTATGTGCGCTTGGCTCGATGGCTGCGGCGGCGGGACCTGAGCTTTGCCCCGTTCGCGTCTGCCACCCGGAAGAAGGCGGCGTGAATGACTTCGTTGTCGTGAACCAGCGCGGTTCCGGTCAGGGCTTTGGCTCTGAAGCGGACATCGGCGCCATAGCCAATGGACGGGAATCGTCGTGCCTCAGCGGCCATGATTTCGGCCAGGAATTCCCGGCTCCGCGTCTCGGCCGCGTCCGGCGTAATGGTCTTGGGCTCGGAAGCCAGCAAGCCTTCCAGGGAGTAGCTCTGCACCAGCTTGGGATGCAGTTTGGCGTAGGCGGAGGTGCGGGAGACGACATCCGCGCCGGCGGGTTGTCCGTTGATGATGGCGAGCAGGCCGACCTGGCCGGGGAGGCACGGGAAGGCTTCGATGCAACGCTGCAGGTCGCTTTCCCGGGCTTTGAAGACGTCGCTCATGGCGGAGGTAGGCGAAGGAATGCCGGCTTTGACCACACACTCGGCGACACTTTCCCAGACCTCAGCCTGGTTGGAATGGTGAACTCCGGATTTCTCCAGTGAACGCAGGACCGAATGGGCCTTCAGGGCCCTGCTCTTGTGGGCCATGACGTGGCCGGAGTCTCTCAAGGCACTCGACGAATACGCCCAGCGACCTTGTTCGGTGCTGCTGACCGGGATTCTGGCCGCGCATAGCTCGCGGAGCAGAATCGAACAGTTGACGGCGCGGTTTTGCCTGGCCCCGGCAAGTTCCTCGCCATCAATGAGCAGCACGGGCATGTGCCCGCGGTTGACGATTTTCAGTTCTGGAACCGAGCCGGCAGCCGAAACCTCAGTGATGGCGACGTCCCAATTCGCAAGCGCCTCGTTCAGGGTGCAATATTGGAACGTGCCGTCAGTCTTGGCTATAAGCGGCACCAGAGCGATGTTCCTATGCGTCTGAACGGCTCCGCACCGCATCGAATCGAGTCGGTTTCTCACTGTTTTTCCCATTCTCCTGGTTTGTGTGTAATTGAAGCCGCTTACACCATTTACGGGCGAAGAGGTCCAGTTCTTGCAGGGAATCTTAGTGGAAAGGCGGGGCTAACGGCGCGAATTGCCGGCCAGAAACCGGCATAAGTGCCTGTGCCGGAAAGAGTTATGCGGTTTTCCGAATGGGTGGGGTTGGTGTATTGGCGTAAGTTCCACGGCCGTAGTGGGTTACGGAAATGAACCTACGGTGTGTATCCGGTGAGGATACGGTGAGGATACGGAGGGGCTCCTTTGGGGGAAGGGGCCCGAGTCCGGACAACAGGCCGGTACGGATACGCTGTGGGCGCTTAGCCGCCTAAGTCAGCCGCCGGTTGGGGGCAGGCTATCCCGCCAGGATGCCGCCCTGGCTGGCGTTGGTGACCTGCTTTTGGTAGCGGGCCAGCCAGCCGTTGAGGTCGCGCTTCACGGGTTGCCACGTCTGTTTGCGTGCGGCCAGCTCGGCTTCCGGCACCACGATGTCTATGCGGCGGTTGGGGAAGTCTATGCGCAGGCGGTCGCCGTTGCGCAGCAGGCCGATGGGGCCGCCTTCCACCGCCTCGGGTGAGACGTGCCCGATGCACGCGCCGGCGGTGCCGCCGCTGAACCGGCCGTCGGTGACAAGGGCCACCTTGTCGCTGAGCCCCAGGCCGACGATGTAGCTGGTCGGCGAGAGCATCTCCTGCATGCCCGGCCCGCCGCGCGGTCCTTCGTTGCGGATGACGACCACGTCGCCCGCTTTGACCTTGCCGCCGAGAATGCCTTCACAGGCGTCCTCCTGGCTTTCGAAGATGACGCAGGGGCCTTCAAACACGAAGCCGGGGCCGCAGTATTGCTTGAACTCATCGCTGATGCCAGCGGTCTTGACCACGCAGCCTTCGGGCGCGAGCTGGCCGTAGAGGATGGCCAGGCCGCCGTCCTTCGTGTAGGCGGTATCCTTGGTGCGGATGCAGTCCTGGGCGTTGAACCTGAACGCGGAGTCGTAGGGCATCAGGCCGCTGGGCTGGGCTTCCGCAAGCTGGGCCGGGCGGTATTCGTGGTAGGCCTTGTGGATCTGCCATCCGCGCAGGCGGCCCGTGCGCAACAAGCAGCAGATCTTCTTCTCGGCGCCTTTGGCGTATTGCCACATCACCAGCAACGGCGTGCCTTTCAGCGTCCCCAGCTCGGCGCGCACGAGTCCTTTGAACTCGGCGAACTTCTCTTTCAGGCCGGCTTCGATAGCGGCCGGGCCCTTCCAGGTGAGGGTCTCATTGACTTGCATCTCCCCGTCTTCGTCGAACAGGGCGGCGATGGCGGCTGGGTCGCCTGCGTTGAACGCTGCCGCGAAACGCCAGAGCGTGATGCCGCGCGGGTCGCCGGGGAAGAACAGGAGCGGCTTGGGCGCGAGGTTTCCGCCGGGGGTGCGCGCGGCGGGGCCGAGCTTGTCATTCGGGTCCAGTACCAGCGCCGAGCAGCCGGCCACGCGCGAGGTCTTGGCCCAAGGGGTGCACTTTTCGGAGCGCGCGTCCCAATCGTCTATGTTCTCGCCAATGGTCTTGCCGGTCACGGTCTTGCAGCCCGGGTTCAGGGCGCCCATGCGCTTGAGTTCGCCCAAGATGGTGTGAATGCCGCCCGCCCGGTGCACGTCCTGGACGTGGTAGTTCGAAGAGGGGGAAACCTTGCACAGACACGGCACGCGGCGCGAGATGTCGTCAATGCGTTTAATGTCGTAGGGGATGCCGGCTTCGCGCGCAATGGCGAGCGTGTGCAGGATGGTGTTGGTGGAGCCGCCCATGGCCACATCGAGGACGATGGCGTTGTCGAACGCCTCCTGCGTGGCGATGTCGCGGGGTTTGAGGTCCACCTGGACCAGCTTGATAATGGCCCGGGCGGCGCGCTCATAGAGGGCTTCGCGCTCCTTGGAGACGGCCAGGATGGTGCCATTGCCGGGCAGGGCCATGCCGAGCGCTTCGCAGAGGCAGTTCATCGAGTTGGCGGTGAACATGCCCGAACAGGAACCACAGGTCGGGCAGGCGCTTTGTTCGAGTTTCTGCAAGTCCGCGGCGGTGATCTTGCCCACCTGCAGCTCGCCCACGCCTTTGAACACCGAGATGAGGTCGGACTTCTGGGTGGCGGGGCGCAGATGCTCCGGCAGGTCGCTCTCGGGGGCTTTTTCCGCGATGCCAGCGGCCATCGGTCCGCCGCTCACGAAGACCGTCGGGATGTTCAACCTCATGCTGGCCATCAACATGCCAGGCACGATCTTGTCGCAGTTCGGGATGCAGATCATGCCGTCAAAACAGTGCGCGCGGACCATGGACTCGACGCAGTCGGCGATCAGCTCGCGCGAGGGCAGGGAATATTTCATGCCGCTGTGGCCCATCGCGATGCCGTCGTCCACGCCGATGGTGTTGAAGATGAGCGGCACGCCGCCCGCCTCGCGGACGAGGCGCTTGACCAGCATGCCGACCTCGTTGAGGTGGGCATGGCCGGGGATGCAGTCAGTGTAAGAGTTGCAGACAGCGATGAACGGCTTGTCCCAATCCGCCTCGGATTCGATGGAGCCGGTGGCCCGCAACAGCGAGCGGTGCGGCGCGCGTTCGGCGCCCTTTTTGATGATGTCAGATCGCATAGGATTCTATGGCGTCCCGGCGGTTGTTGCCGAGAGGTCACGCGGCAAGGTAACAGGCAGGTCCGGCGTTGTCACGTGGTTGATCTTGGATCACGGATGGACGGATGAGGCTTGTAATCGCCCGCCGGAAGCGGATAGTGGCGGACGGTAGCTTGGCTCCTGTGCGGAACGAATGAGCGCGGTGGGAAACCGATTGACCTGTTGGTGGCATGGCTGCGGGAAAGCGGCGGCCTGCGGGCTGGGCGTTGCGCTGCTCGCGGCTGGGCTGCCGACAGCGCCGGCCGGCGCGACACCGGTGCAACAGCAGCTCGGGGAGTTGATCATGGTGGCACAGGGGAAGCGCATCGGGATGATTACTAACCCGTCCGGCTGTGACGAGAGCGGGAACCTGGACGCGGATTATCTCACCAATGCGCCGGGCGTCACCATCACCGCCTTCTTCGCGCCCGAACACGGCCTGCGCGGCACGCTGCCGCCCGGGGTGGGTGGCGGCGACTACGTTGACCCGGCTACCGGGATACCGGTTTACGACATCTACTCGCTCCGCAACGCGCCCACCGACGCCCAGCTCGCCGGCGTGGACCTGTTGGTCTTTGACCTCCAGGAAGTGGGCGTGCGCTTCTACACGTTCCTGTGGACGATGACCTACTGCCTGGAAGCGGCGGCGCGCAACGGCAAGCCGTTCTACATCGTTGACCGGCCCAACCCGGTCGGCGGCATGCGGGTCGAAGGTTCTCCCAATACGGTGGACTACGGGATCATCGGGCGGTTGGGCACGGGGGCGGCGTTTGGCGTGGCGACCCGGCATGGGATGACTGCGGGCGAAGTGGCGAAGATGTGGAACGAGGAGTGGATGTCGCCCAAGGTCGAGCTGCACGTGATCCTGATGCCGACCTGGACCCGAGACCAGTGGTGGGCCGAGACGGGGCGGGTGTTCGTGCGTCCTTCTCCAAACATGCGCACCACCAACACGGCGACGGTCTATCCGGGCACGTGCATCATCGAGGGCAGCAACCTGAGCGAGGGCCGCGGGACGGACAAACCGTTTGAGAAGATCGGCGCGCCGTTCATCAATGGAGCGACGCTCGCCTCCGCCCTGGCCACCAACGGCCTGGCGGGCGTGCGGTTTGATCCGGTCACGTTTACGCCCACCAGCTCGAAGCACTCGGGCAAGCTCTGCGGCGGCGTCCAGGTCGTGGTCACCAATCGCGACACCTTCGACCCGATCCGGACCGGCCTGTGCCTCCTCCAGACCGCCTACAAAGTCTATCCCACCCAGGTGACCATCACCTCCTACGCGGCCAACCTGATGGGCGTCCCGGGCCTGAACACCTCGCTCAAGACGCAAAGCGTGGACGCCATCATCGCCGGCTGGCAGACCCGCCTCGCCCAGTTCCGCGCCCTGCGCCGGAACTACCTGCTCTATCCTGAGCCCGGGCCCTCATTCGCTTCCGCGCGCCAGACCGGGTCGGGCGGCGGAGAGTTCGAGCTGGTTTGGCAAGGGCTGCTTGGCCGGGACTATCGTCTCTGGTCTCACGACCAGCTTTCCGGCGCGTGGGATGACGCGGGCGATCACCCCGGCACGGGAGGCGCAGTGAGGGTGCCCCTCAGCCCGGACTCCGCGCTGAGGTTCTACCGGCTGGAGCTGCTGCCCTGAGGCTGACGCGGTGGTGCTGTTCGTTTGGGGTGGGATCAGCGCGGGCTGACGTCCGCGGCTACGGCGGGGTAGCCGCCGTCGTCAGACGGCGCAAACATTCGCAGGCCGCCAGTGCGTGATCAGTACGCGCGCTTGGGACGGATTCCGCGCGGGCTGACGTCCGCCGCTACGGCGGGGTAGCCGCCGACGTCACTCGGCGCATTCTTTCGCCGGGACGGAGATTAGCGCCAACTGACGTTGGCGGCTACATCTTCTTGAATCTGCCCTGCTGGAACTGCAAACATCAGGAACCAGGGCTTGCAATCTCGGGGGGGGGCGTATACTTTCCGATCGTAGCGCTACCTAAACTCAGAGATCACTATGTGTGCCCATTCCTTCGTGCCTCGCCTGGCATCCCAAGAGCAGCCCTCTGTTGTCATGGCTGGCTCCGCCATGAGACTCCTGTCGCTAATACTGGTCTTGGCGTTGCCAGCCGTGACGCATTCCCAGTTCCTGTTCGTAACCAACAATGGTGCCATTACCATCACCGGATACAACGGCTCCGGAGGCACGGTGGTCATCCCCAGCGAGACCAACGGTCTGCCCGTAACCGGCATTGGGTTCCAGGCGTTCTATAACCGCAGCAGCGTGACTGGCATTACCATTCCCAACAGCGTGACCAATATTGGAGAGGACGCATTCCGTGGCTGCAGCGGCCTGACCAGCATGGTGATCCCTGACAGCGTCGTGGGCATTAGCGCAGGGATGTTCCAGAGCTGTGCCAACTTGACCAACGTCATGATTCCCGACAGCGTCACGGTGATCGGGGACAGCGCGTTCTATCTCTGCATTTGGCTTAATAACGTCACCATTCCCGACAGCGTCGCCAGCATCGGGGTCCAGGCTTTCTATAGCTGCACCCACCTTACCAACCTAACGATCGGCGGGAGCGTTACCAGCATTGGAAACAATGCGTTCGATTCATGCACCGCCCTGGCGGATGTGCGAATCCCGGACAGTGTAACCAGTCTGGGAAGCCGGGCCTTTTATGGCTGCAGCGGCCTCACTAACGTCGTGGTCGGCAACAGCGTCACCAATCTTCCAACTGACCTGTTCCGAAACTGCAGCGGCTTGAGCACGGTCGCGCTGCCTACGAACCTCCTCAGCATTCAATCTGGCGCATTTTGGCTCTGCACGAGCCTTACCAATATCGCGATCCCCAACGCCGTGCGCACGATCGGGGGGAACGCTTTCCAACAATGCCATAGCTTAACCAGCGTCACGATCCCTGACAGTGTCACCAGCATGGGCAATTCTGCGTTTGGGGTCTGCAGCAACCTCACCAGTGTCACAATCGGCAACGGGCTAACCAACATTCCGTTCCAGTGTTTTAGTTCCTGCGCTGCCCTGGCGCGTGTGACCATCGGCAACGGTGTCACGAGCATCGGAACCATAGCGTTCCAGTTTTGCCGAGCACTCACGAACGTTATGATGGGCAACCACATTGGCACCATCGGCCAGAGTGCCTTCGATTCCTGCACCAACCTGGCCAGCATCACGATTCCAAGGAGCGTTACCAACATCGTTGACTCCGCCTTTTATCTCTGCACCGGCCTGAGGGCCGTGTACTTCCAAGGCGACGCTCCCACCGCTGGTGCAATGATCTTCAACTATGCATTCAACGTAATCGTCTATTATCTGCCAGGCACGACGGGCTGGACTTCCACGTTCAAAAGTCGCCCGGCCTTGCTCTGGAACCCGCAGGCGCAGGGTAGCGGACCCAATTTCGGGGTGCGGACGAATAGATTCGGGTTTGACATCGCCGGAACGGCCAATATCCCCATCGCGGTAGAAGCGAGTTCAGGCTTGGCAAGCCCAAACTGGGTCTTGCTTGCGAGTTGCACTCTCACCAACGGTTCTGTCTATTTCAGCGACCCCGACTGGACGAATTACCCGACGCGCTTCTACCGCATCCGCTCGCCGTGAATAGCGCGGACTGACGTCCGCGACTACGGCTGGGTAGCCGCCGTCGTTAGCCCAACTTCGCGAACTGGAGGGCGGGGCCGGTGTCCTGGCAAGGGTTTGTGGGCGGGGCTTGCTGAGCTTCCAGATGGACCAGGAGGGGCTGGAGGAAGCGCCGGGTGCCCCTTGATAGGAGTTCCCTGCAACAAAGGTGTCTCTGGCCGATACCCAATAGCCGGATAGCCGATAGCTAAGGAGTTCTCTTGCCGTAGGGCGGCGGGGTTTCCTGCACGGTCATCGTTTCCGGGCTCGCGGCTCCGAGGGTTTCAAACAGCAGGCGGTGCATGTCTCCCTTGCCGGCGCGCTTGGAGACATGCAGCATTTCCACGCCCACGAGGTTATCCTGGGCGTCATAGTCCAGCACCACGCCGGGGGCGACTTGCTCCGAATCGGCAATCTCCGTGTCGTTGAGGCGCAGGTAGAGCGCGTCGGCTGCCGGATCAATCGTCAGTCTCACAGTTTGCCTTTCATGCTTCGGTCAAAATGCACCGTGATGACCTTGAGCGGATGGGCCCGCGGATCGCACACGACGCGCAGCACACGATAGCCTTGTTCCGCGATTGCCGCCAGCCGGTGTTGCATGCCCGGATCATCCGCATCCGGCTCGGTGCGTTCTGGCCGGGTGAGGGCCTGTTCCAACCAGGCCGATTCGATCTTTCGTTCCCGCATGCGCATCAGTGCGTGCTCGCTCAATTCGTACTTCACGGCTTCACCTCGACCGCGGCTTCGAGCGCCATACGCATTTCACCAATCTCACCCATTGCGGTGGATTCTAAGCTGCCGCCCGGGGGTTGGAAGCGGAAAAAGGACCCCCTACCGGTCTGTCCGGGGGCGATCAAGAGGGACGGAGCACAGGATTCGTCCAGGAAGAACTGCGTGGACCGACGTCCGCGGCTACTTGGGTTGGTTCCGCTGCGACCACAAATAACCGCAGAAGGACCACAACCCCGAGAACCGATACGCCGGGTCCACGTAGTGCTCGATCACGTAGAAGGCGAAATAGTACGCCCGGCAAAAGCACCACACCGTCAGCGCCAGCAGCAGGCCCACCTTCGGGCTCGGGTGCTCCAGCACGAGCAGCGCCAGCGACACGACCCCCAGCACCAGGAACAGCAGGCCCTTGCACTTGATCCACCGCGGATCAGTCAGGTCTTTCATCCCGCCCCCCGCTCACTTTGTTTCCCACACCACCTTGCCGTCCATGACCGTCAACAGCACGCGGGCCTTGTCAATCTCCGCCGGGTTGATCTTGTAGAGGTCTCGGTCAAGCATCACCAGGTCGGCCAGCTTGCCCGGAGTGAGAGTGCCTTTGACGTTCTCGGCAAACTCGGCATAGGCGGAGCCGACCGTGTAGGCGCGGATGGCCTCGTCCAGCGTGATCTTCTGTTCCGGCACCCAGCCATTGGGGTTCTTGCCGTCCAGCGTCTGGCGCGTCACCGCCGCCTTGAGCCCCTCCATCGGGTTGAGCGGCGCCACCGTCCAATCCGACCCGAACGCGAGCACCGCGCCGGAGTCGAGCAGTGAGCGGAAGGCGTAGGTGCCCTTCGAGCGCTCCGGCCCGATGCGCTTGTTGCACCAGCGCCCGTCGTCGGCGGCGTGGTAGGGCTGCATGGAGGCAATCACCTTCTGCTGGCCGAACCTGGGGATGTCCCCGAGCCGGATATGCTGGGCGTGTTCGATGCGGAAACGCCGGTCGCGCGCTCCGTTCTGCTCGGCGGTCTGGCGGTAGATCTCCAGGATGCGCCAGATCGCCTCGTCGCCGATGGCGTGGATCATCACTTGCAGGCCGGTCTTGTCCGCCGCCTCGACCCGCTTGAGCATGGTCCCCTCCGGCAGCATCTGGTCGAAGAGCAGGCCGCGCGTGTCCGGGGCGTCGTTGTAAGGCTCGAAGAACAGCGCCGTGGTGGAGCCGAGGCTGCCGTCGGAAAACCCCTTGAGCCCGCCGATGCGCAGCGTGTCGCCGCCGAACGCGGCGCGCACGCCGGTCTTGCCCAGCGCCTCCCAGGCCACGATGGAACGAATGGCGTAGATGCGCGTCTTGAGCTCGCCGCGTTCCAGCAGGTGCTGGTACAGGCCGACATCCCCGTCGGCGGACATGTCGGTCACGCTGGTCACCCCCACCTGCGCGGCGTGTTCCGAGGCGGCCTTGGCCGCGACGTGCTTTTCGTCCCGGGTCTTGTCGGGCACCGCGCGGTCCATGAGGTCCATGGCGCTATCCTTGAGGACGCCGGTGAGTTCGCCGGTCCCGGGGTCGCGGACGATGAGGCCGCCGGGCGGGTCTTTGGTTTCCCGGGTGACACCGGCCAGCTTCAGGGCGAGGCTGTTGGCCACGGCCATGTGACCGTCGAGCCGGCGCACCAGCACGGGATGATCGGGGGTGGCCGCGTCAATCATCTGCCTGGTCGGCAGGGGTGCCCCCGGCCATTTCTCGTGGTCCCAGTCGCCGCCCAGGATCCAGCGGCCCTTGGGGAGCTTGGTGGCGTAATCCTTGAGACGGCGGACCATCTCCTCGGGGGAGCGGGCGTCGCGCAAGTCAACGCTGGCCAGGGCGAATCCGCCCATGAGGAAATGAGTGTGGGAGTCGTTAAAGCCGGGGAGCACCAGCTTGCCGGCGGCATCAATGACGCGTGTGCTGGGGCCGGCCAGGAGGCGAATGTCGGGTGTGGCCCCGAGCGCCACAATGCGGTTGCCCAGGACCGCGACCGCCTCGGCGGTCGGCTGGGCGTCGTCCATCGTGTGGATCGAGGCGTTGAGGATAATGAGGTCGGGCACAAGGACGGGCTGTTTGGCGGGAGCAGGCGTAATCAACATGATGGTGGTAATGGCGACAACGGTTAGTAACGCTTTCATGCAAAGCTGATATCGTTCATCCGACAGGCACAGTTTAGAGGGGCTTTGCGATTTGTCACGCGTCATAAGTCGGGGGCAAACCGTGCGCGGTGACGAAGGCTGTTTGCCGCAACGGGATTTGATTGTGAGGCTGCGGGGTGATTGCTACGGTTCCGGCTGGTTCCTCAATTGATGTGAAGCCATGAAACTACCATGACCATTCCCGCCCTGTTTGTCGTGCTGCTGGCTATCCCGGTGTTGCTGTTGGGCGAACTCCTGGTCCGGCGCATCCGGCTGCTCGGGCGCTTCAATATCCCCGCGCCGGTCGTTGGCGGGCTGCTGGTGTCGGGGCTGGTTCTGCTTTGGAACCTGTCGGGGGCGGGAGCGGTGCAGTTTCAGAACAACGTAACGGCGCGTTGGTGGACGTGGCTGGTGACGGTTGAAATGGATTGGGTCAAGGCCCCGGCCAGGAATGTGAACACGCCGTTCCTCGTGGCGTTCTTCACCTGTATCGGGTTGAATGCCAGGTGGGACCTGGCGCGGCGTGGAGGAGCGCAGGTGCTGCTTTTCTGGGGGTTGGCAGCTGTCCTGGCCATGATGCAAAATGGCATCGGCGTGGGGCTGGCGAAGCTGCTTGGCGTGTCTCCATTGCTCGGGTTGGTCTGTGGCAGCGTGACCATGACCGGCGGCCATGGCACGGCGCTGGGTTTCGCCGCGGATCTGGAGAAAGCGGGGTTGCCGGGGGCGGCGGTCCTCGGAATGGCGGCGGCGACGTTTGGATTGGTGTGCGGCGGCTTGATCGGCGGACCAGTGGGGGGCGTGCTGATTCGACGGCGCAACCTCACCCCAGCGGCGAACGCGAGCACGCATCTGGAGGCCGGCCGCGTGGGCGATTCGGGGATTCTGAACGACCTTCACCTGCTGGCGGGATTTGGCCGGCCGTTTCTGACGCACCTGCTGCTGTTGCTGGGCTGTCTCAAAGCCGGGGCGTGGGTGAGTCATTTCATTCAACAAACGGGGATTACCTTCCCGGTTTACATGGGCGCGATGATGCTCGGCGTTGCCGCGCGCAACTTGCTGGACTGGCGCGGCGGCGAATGGGTGGACAGCGACATTATTGACACGCTGGCGTCGGTATCGCTCGGCCTGTTCCTCGCGATCGCCATGATGAGCCTGAATCTGATTGAGTTGGCCAACGCGGCCCTGCCGATGCTCATCATCCTTTCGGTGCAAGTGGTCGTGATGGCGCTCTACGCCTGGCTGGTGACATTTCGAGTGATGGGCCGTGATTATGATGCCGCTGTGATGGCCGGCGGGCATTGCGGGTTTGGGCTTGGAGCCACCCCCAACGCCGTGGCCAATATGAAGGCGCTGGTCGAGTCATTCGGCCCGGCGCCGCGAGCGTTTCTGGTGGTGCCCGTAGTGGGGGCGTTCCTCATTGATTTCGTGAACGCCGCGAATATCACCTTTTTCCTGAATGTGCTAGGTAGGTGATTTCGCAAGGCCACTACTGCATTGCCTGCCCACAGCGCAGAATCCAACCTGGCCGGTATCGGTTAGAATGATCTCACACGGCAGTTGGGCTCAAGACCTGCACCGCAAGCCGGGTTCCTTCGGCCACGCCTGCCAACCGCCGCCCCAACGACTGGCTTTGCCTGTCCCCCAAACCTAACTTACTCAACGCCCAAGCCAGCCCCGGCGATGGGACGGCGCCTATCCACCGAGACGGCTGTTCGGTTCAGGAATATGGGATTCTGCGCTGAAATGTCTTGGTCGGCGCGGAAACGGGCGCCTCGGCGTGGCGTCCCTGCCAACGGAATGAGCTTGATGTAGTTCTGCTGGGGTGATTAACCGGTGGCGGGCGAGAGCTTGGTTCGTGCAGGGAACTTCGTCCCTCCGCCGCCGACGCGGCAGTCAATCCGGCTTGGGCGGGTTACTCGCCAGGTAGTCCCGCCAGAGTTTGAGATCCACATACAGTTCGAGGAAGACCTGGGGGCGCAACTCGAAGTAGCGGACCATGACATGGGTTTGCTTCTCATCCAGTCCCGCGTGGAGTTGCGCCGAGACGATCATCACCGGTGCGTACTGCTCTAATTCCAAGTGGTCCCACCAGCCGACCTGCTTGAGGTTGCGCAGGTACCAGGGTAACGGCCAGTAATCGCCGTCGGAGGCCATTACTTTGACCAGCATCTGCCGGCCCTGCGGATGCACCTGGGCGAGGGCTTCGACCTGGCGGACAAGCTTCAACAGGTCGGGCGAAGTATGCGAATAAACATGGGGATTGCGCCGGTCGGCGGCGTAAGCGCCATTGGCCAGGACTGCCTGCCAGGCAAGATGACCCGACCCGGCCAGCAGGAGCAAGGTCAGGAGGATGCGCAAGATCCTCCGCCTCGCCTTGCCAACCAGCCAGGCCGCGCCAATCCCCGCCAGCAAAATCATGCCGTGCCAGAAGTTCAGCAGGCACCAGGGCGTCTTGTAGGAGATCAGGCTATAAGCCGTCGTGAGGGCAAAGGTGTAGAGCGCGAGGAACCGTACGAAGTTCGCGCTGCCATCAGCCAGTCCCCGGCGCACAAAGGCCGCCCAGGCGCCGACGAACGCCAGCGCCAGAATGATCGCCTCGCTCCACACAGGGCCCTTGGCGACGTGGAAGCAGAACAGCCGGTGCAGGTAGAAGTGCCAGGGATGGATATGCGGCGAAGCGCCCGCGGCACGCTGCAGCCACGGGAGGTAGGTCCGCACCGAGTCCAGCGGACCAGCGGCATTGGTGAACAAGGAGGAGAACAGCAGCAGCGCCACCGCCAGCCAGGCACCCAAGGCGGCGGCCAAGTGACTGAACTTGACACGGGGGCGAGTGGCCGGGGCTGCGCTGGCGTCCAGCCAGCGGTTCCAAAGCTCGTTCAGGCCCAGAGCGACCCCCCCGGCGGCCAGCGTGATAACAAAGGTCTCCTTGGTCGCGTGCATGCCCCCCACGCCGGCACCGGCGAGCAAAGCCCAGCCGACCTTGCGACTGCGCCAGTAACGCCACCCGGCAGCGATCGCCAGAAAGGTGAAGCAGACCAGCAGGACTTCATGGATGTAATACCGGCTGTAGAAGACCATCGCCGGAGAGATGGCGGTAAACAGCCCGGCCCAGACGGTGGCGTTTTTGCCCAAGCCATCGGCGACGAGTAGCAGCAGCAAGATGAGGCCGACGCCGACCAGCACGGTGGTGAGCCGGAGCCGCGTCTCGGTGAATCGGTCGAAGTCCTCCGGCGCCCCTGTCAAGCGGCTCAGGGCAAAGGTGGCGTAATAGAGGGAGGGACCGTGGTGTTCGTTGTGGTCGTACTTGTAGCCGCCCCCTTTCCAGAGCTGGCCGAACTTGACGGCGTTGACCGCCTCATCGTTGTGCATCGGCCGCTCATCCAGCCCAAGCCGCCATAGCGCCAGCGTAAGGCCGGCCATCACAACAAGGATGGCCGTCAGCGGATGGAAGACGCCAAAAGCCGGACGGTTCCACCCGCTGTTGTCCATGCCGGCCCCCGGGGCGGGTTACTTGGCCGGCCGGCCGTAAACTTCCACTTCAGTGTATTCGTTCAGAGCGCTTTCGGTGCTGCCCTTGGAGTAGAAACGAATGTAGCGGGCTTTAGCACCCTTGGCGTCAATCAGCTTGCCCTCATACGTCTCGAAGTACTCGCGATGGGTGCCGACGCCCAGGCCGGAGGTGTTATCCACATCGTTGTTGAAGATAGTGCGCACATTCTCGATGAAGTCCGGGTCATCGGCCACCTGCACGATGATGTCGTGATAGACCTTGGCCATGTTGTGCGCGTGCCAGATCACGATGGCGAACAGTTCTTGCGGGCTGCCCAAGTCCAGCTGCACCCATTGCGTGCTCTTGCGCAGGAAGATAATGCTCTGGTCGGACGCGTCTTTGTCGCCGTCAGTCACTTTGGCAAGGATGTCGCTGGTGGCGTTCTTGTCGCTGGAGGTGATCTTGCTGCCGGTCGCCACGTTCTTCAGTCCGGGTGGCACCATCATCGGCGGACGGGGTTTGTCGGAAAGCGGCTCGACGTTGGGGCCGAGCTGGAGGTCCTTGGGGGTGCCCTTGAAAGCGGGCGGAGGCAGTTTGATCGCCAGGGGCACCTGATCGCCGTCGGCAGCCGGCAGGGATTGCGCCAGGAACAGATTCAGGACAGCCAGTGTAAGGCCTGAGAGCAACGGCAACATCATGCGCCGCCATAGCGGCTTGCGAGTGGTATTCATTTTATTCGTCATGCTTCTAATATTTAAACTAAACGAGCGGCACCCGACAAGCCTGTTTGCCAGGCTGCCGGCTTATGGAGGACATGACGAACGCCGGCACGGAGATATTCGATAGCCCCGGCGGCGGGGACGGTCTGCCGAATCGTTTGGCCGGCAGCGGACGCGGGCACTTCGGCGAGACGTCTGCCGCGTCAGCCTACACGAACTGCAACTTGGTCGTCGCCGCCTCGGGATCCCAGCCGCGGGTGGGCTGGCTTGTGATGGACGATACGTCCTTGATGGAGATTTGACGGCCGCGCGTCTTCGGCCCCTTCACGTCCACCTCGGCCGGCTTGCAGGTCTGCTGGTTGATTTTCTGGTAGGGCGCCGGTTTGTAGCGGATGAAAAGCTCCGCCGGAGTGTCCGGCTCGAAGAACAGCACGCGCGACTTGGGCGGGATGCAGTGATAGACCTTGTTGAGTATCGTGCCACCGAAGGTGAAGCGCTTGAGATAAGTAGCCTCGCGGTTGGTGTAGGCGCAGGTGAACACCCGATCGCGCTCCGGCAGGCCGCAGTAAAACAGGTCCGGCCCCACAAACACCTTCTCCGGCAGCTCCGTCACCCGGTAATGGCCGTCCTTGAAGACCAGAATGATCTTGTCGAACTTGGTGCATTCGACGTGGAATTCCTCGCCGGAGACTTTGTAGCCGACGTAGCCGGACTCGCGGTCGTAGGCGACCTTGAACGCCTTGAAGGCGACTTCCTTCGCGTCCACTTCGTCGTAGCGGCTCGAACGGGTGAGGCGCGGGTAAAGCGGGCCGTATTTGGCGAGCAACGCTTCGAGGTGGCCGATGACGTACTTGGTGAGGTTTTTCAGGCTTTTGCGCGTCTCGGCCAGGTCGGCTTTGACCCGCTCCATTTCCTCGCGGTGCCTGTTGATATCGAACAGAGAGATGCGCCGAATGCGCACGGCCAGGAGGCGTTCGATATCCGGTTCGGCGAGTTCGCGAATCATCTGCCGGCGGAACGGCTTGAAGCCCTCGCGCACGGCGGCCAGGACCGCCTCATTGGTCTTGCACTGCTCAATCTTCTTGTAGATGCGCTCCTCGATGAAAATGCGTTCCAGGGTGCGGAAGTGCAGCTCATCCTGCAGCTTGGACTCTTTGAGCTCCAGTTCGCGCTTCAGGGTCTCCACCAGTTGGGTGGTGTTCTGGCGCAGGACTTCTGACACCGTCAGCTCGACAGGCCGGTTGTTCCTGATGACCACGATGCGGCTGGCGATGGTAACCTCGCAATCGGTGAAGGCATAGAGCGCATCCGCCAACTGCTCCGCGCTGACACCGCCCGGCGCCTTGACCTCGATCTCCACCTCCTCAGACGTGAAGTCGTTGATGCTCTTGACCTTGATCTTGCCCTTGCGGGAGGCGTCCTCGATGGAGTCAATAAGTGAATCGGTGGTGGTCGTGGGCGGGATTTCCTTGATGATGACGGTGGACTCGTCCTTGACCTTCATCTTGGCGCGGACCTTGATTTCGCCGGCACCGTCCTTGTAACCGCGGGCATCCATGAGGCCGCCCGTCTGGAAGTCGGGCAGGCACTTGAAGGGCTGCTTCTTGAGGATGGCAATCTGCGCTTCGAGCAGCTCGGGGAAGTTGTGCGGCAGAATGCGCGAGGACATGCCGACCGCGATGCCCTCGGTGCCGAGCATCAGGAGAAGCGGCAGCTTGCTGGGCAGAGCTACGGGCTCTCGGTTGCGGCCGTCATAGCTCGGCACCAGCTCGGTGATCTCGTCATTGAACACCTCGGTGCGGGCCAACTCGGTCAGCCGGCACTCGATGTAGCGCGGCGCCGCCGCCACGTCGCCCGTGTAGATATTGCCAAAGTTTCCCTGGCCCTCGATCAGGTAGCGCTTGTTGGTCAGCACCACCAGCGCGTCGCCGATGGAGGCGTCCCCGTGCGGGTGATACTGCATCGCGTGCCCCACGACGTTGGCGACTTTGATGAAGCGGCCATCGTCCTTGTCGTGCAGGGCCCAGAGGATGCGGCGCTGGACGGGCTTGAGGCCATCCGCGAGATTGGGAATGGCGCGGTCGCGGATGACGTAGGAGGCGTAGTCGAGAAAGCTGCGGTTGACGCGGCGATGGAGCGGCAGGTCAATCTTGCTTGGCACAAACGGCCGCGTGGGCGCCGGCAGAGCGACCCCCTCGGCAAGGACGTGCGTGGCGCCATTGCCGCCTTGGGCGGGTTTGCGCTTCGAAGGCTTGCCATTGCCGCCTTGCGGAGCGGGCGCGGCGTTGACCACGCCCGGGGTGTTGTCCGGAAGTTCCTGGATCGGGAGCTCGGGCTGGTTCGGATTGCTCTTGCGTTTGGCTGACATGGTGGAATGCGCTCTTTGGAAAGTCGCTTCGTCCGGCGAGGTAATGACTCAGGCCAAAGCCAATCCGTGCTGAACGAACGGCCGAAAGTCAGAAGTGTTGACGGTGGCTAGCTTCGCGCCACAGCGGATTGCCACAGCCGCAATCACGCAGTCCGCCAGCGAACGGGGCCGGCGGCCCGTCTTGTTGAAGAGTTGGGTAGCCGCTTCGGCATCAATAACGGAAAGGACTTCAACCTGTGAGAAGATCTGCCGTGCAAACAGCTCATCACGCGCCGAAAGCGGGCCGCAAAACAGCTCTGCCCACGCGACTGCTGACGTACCGAGAATCTCGTTTCCACTCAGCCACAAGTTGAGTTGGGATTCCTCCGGCGAACCGGCTCGCAGCGCACTCACCAGGAAGTTGGTGTCCAGATGGATCATTGCCTCCAGGCCCTTTACCGCCGGGCGTCTCGAATCGTGTCCATCCAGGCCTTGGCCTTGGCCTCGTCAAGATCCAGGCTGCGCTGCAGCGCGTGAAACGCTTCCAGCGGAGTCATCTTCTCAACGCGCCCCTCCGCCTCCGACGCTTCCAGAACCGTCAGTAGCCCCTTTCCTCTCTCTGGCAGTTTCGACGGTTCCCGCGCGACGATATGACCGTGGTCTATTTCAACTTCCACCGTTAGATAGCTCATGACTAACCAATACAGTCCCTGCCGCATCTGCGCGATGAAAATCTCACCTCAAGGCGATACGCCTCACTGCTTCGGAGGCACCGGAAGTTCTCCCCACTGCGCCAGTCGGCTGGCTAGCGCAGCCCCCCTCCATGCAACCCATGTAACTCACTTAATCTCTTCAGCCCCTTTAACTCCGCCAGACCTACTCCTCCACTGGCACCACCAGGTTCTCCATGATGTAATCTTTGCGCTCCGGCGTGTTCTTGCCCATGTAGAAGCCGAGGATGCCGGCGGCGTCGTGTTTCGGTGCATACTCGACCTGGCTCAGGCGCATGCCCTTGCCGATGAACTGCTTGAACTCCGCCGGGTTGATTTCGCCCAGGCCCTTGAACCGCGTGATTTCGCAGCTCTTGCCCAGCTTTTCCGCTGCCGCGTCGCGCTCGGCCTCGGAGTAACAGTAGATCGTCTGCTCCCTGTTGCGCGTGCGGAATAGCGGGGTTTCCAGCACGAACAGATGGCCGTCGCGCACAAGCTGGTCGAAGAAGCGGAAGAAGTACGTGATCAGCAGGTTGCGGATATGCAGGCCGTCCACGTCGGCGTCGGTGGCCAGAATGACCTTCTCGTAGCGCAGGCCTTCGAGGTTGTCCTCGATGTCGAGGCTGCGCATGAGATTGTAAAGCTCGTCGTTTTTATACACAGCGTCCCGCTTGAGGTCCCAGACGTTGAGCGGTTTGCCCCGCAGCACGAATATCGCCTGCGTCTCGACGTCGCGGCAGCTAACGATCGAGCCAGCCGCGGACTGGCCCTCGGTGAGGAACACCATCGTCCCCTTCCCCTTGCCTTTGGTCTTGTTGTAATGCTCCTTGCAGTCCTTGAGCTGCGGAATGCGGATCGTGATGGCCTTGGCGCGTTCCCGGGCCAGCTTCTTGACTTCCTGCAGCTCCTTGCGGAGCTGGCGCGTGTCCTGGACTTTGGCGACGATCTGCTGGGCGATGTCCTTGTTGCGGTGGAAGAACTGCAGCAGCTCCTCTCGCACGCGGGTCACCAGGTCGGTGCGAATTTCCGTATTGCCGAGCTTGTTCTTGGTCTGCGACTCGAAGACCGGGTCCTTGAGCCGGATGGACACCGCTCCCACCATGCTCTCGCGCACATCGTCGCCGTCAAACTTCTCCTGCGCGTATTCGTTGACCGCTTTGAGGAGGCCCTCGCGGAAGGCGCTCAGGTGCGTGCCGCCGTCAGTTGTGTATTGGCCGTTGACGAAGGAGTAGAAGGTCTCGCCATACCGGCTGTTGCTGTGGGTGAAGCAGAACTCCAGCGTTTTCTCCGCGTAATGCAGGGGCGGGTAGATGGGCTCGCTGCCGTCGGCCTGCAGGTCCTCCATCACCAGGTCGAACAATCCGTTGCGGGACTGGAACGTCTTGCCGTTATATTGCAGCTTCAACCCGGCGTTCAAGTAGCTGTAATGCCGCAGCCGCCGCTCCACATGCTCGGGCCGGTACTGGACTTCCTTGAACACCTCCGGGTCGGGCTGGAACTCGATAAGCGTCCCGTCCGCTTCCCTGGGCGCCTTGCCGCTCTTCTCATTCTTGAGCTTGCCCTGCTTGAAGGACGCCTCGACGTACTGCCCCTCGCGGAAGCTGCACACGCGAAACACTTTCGAGAGCGCATTGACCGCCTTGGTCCCGACGCCGTTCAGCCCGACGCTGAACTGGAACACGTCGTCGTTGTACTTCGCCCCCGTGTTGATTTTGGACACGCAGTCCACGACTTTCCCCAGCGGGATGCCACGCCCAAAATCACGCACCGACACCGCCCGATCCTGGATGTTGACCTGCACCTCCTTGCCGTAGCCCATGATGTACTCGTCAATGGCGTTGTCCACCACCTCTTTGAGAAGTATGTAGCACCCGTCATCGTAATGGGACCCGTCGCCGATCCGGCCGATGTACATGCCGGTCCGCAGCCGGATGTGCTCCAGCGAGGAGAGCGTCTTGATCTTGCTCTCGTCATAGACGTGTTTCTTGTCGTCTGCCATAGCTTTCAACCTGCTGAATATCAAACCTGCCCGCCTCCTTGCCAATAACAAATGGTTCTTCGCGGATTTCCGGAATACCTCGCTGGCGATTCGTCCTCTGACATTCCCCTGCTTACCTCCAGCACCTCCGCCAAATGGGTGACGGCGCCGTTCCATTGGTCGCACACGCCGGCGTTGGCTTGCGGATGGCTTGACAGTGCGGCGATGCCCCGGTGTGTATCCCATGGGGAGCGCTCCCCATGGGATACACACCGGGGCACCACCGTGCCGACACCGTAAACTCAAGCCAGAAGTGCCATGGTCAGAGGGGGCTGGAAAAGGCAGGCAGGCAGCATTACTGTCCAAAATATGGACAGTCCTCGGGTTAGAGATTCGGGGTCCTTCCGGTTTTGGCTGAGCTATCCCGGCTGCGCCGATCACCACCACCGATGGCACTTTCCGGGAATCCTCGAAGAACCCAGCAAATCCGCCCCGCGCGAGTAGGTCGGGAAATACTCTATCCCGCAGCCGAGCTGCGCGGCTTGGCTTGCGAAACGCCGTCCCGGACTGGCGGAGGCCGCCTGCTTTTGGCGGATTTAGATTGATCTCTTTGCTTTCCCTCGCTAGAAGCATCGGCGCGCACCCGAGAAAGCGAACCAGCGAACAGACACATCAGAAGTCCCAATGTAAGAAAGCCATGCCCAGCAGCAACAACATCAAGAAAGTCCTGATCATCGGCTCCGGCCCGATCGTGATCGGGCAGGCCTGTGAGTTCGACTACTCCGGCACCCAGGCGTGCAAAGCCTTGCGCGCGCTGGGTTACCAGATCGTTCTGGTGAACTCCAACCCGGCCACGATCATGACCGATCCCGGCATGGCGGATGTCACCTACGTCGAACCGCTCACGGTGACGGCGCTCACGGACATCATCGAAAAGGAACGGCCCGACGCGCTCCTGCCCAACCTGGGCGGGCAGACAGGGCTGAATCTCTCGTCGCAGCTCGCCAAGTCCGGCGTGCTCGCCAAATACGGCGTCCGCATCATCGGGGTCGAGGCCGACGCCATTGAGAAGGGCGAGGATCGCATTGTGTTCAAGGAAACGATGCGGCGCCTGGGCATTGACATGCCGAAGAGCGCCCCGGCGTTCAGTGTCGAGGAAGCGGAGAAAGTCGCCTCTGGGCTCGGTTACCCGGTGGTCATCCGCCCGGCCTACACAATGGGCGGCACGGGAGGTGGCCTCGTCTACAATGTCGAGGAACTCCGGATCGTCGCCAGCCGCGGCCTCTCCGTCAGCATGGTGGGCCAGATCCTTATCGAGGAATCCGTGCTCGGTTGGGAGGAGTTGGAGCTTGAGGTTGTCCGCGACGCCAAGAACCAGATGATTACCGTCTGCTTCATCGAGAACGTGGACGCGATGGGCGTGCATACCGGCGACTCCTTTTGCGTGGCGCCGATGCTGACCGTTGATCCCAAGCTCCAGGCGAAGCTGCAGGAATACTCGTATCGCATCGTCGAGGCCATCGGGGTGATTGGCGGCACGAATATCCAGTTTGCGCACTGCCCGAAGACGGACCGCGTCGTCATCATCGAGATCAACCCGCGCACCTCGCGTTCGTCGGCCCTGGCCTCCAAGGCCACCGGGTTCCCCATCGCGCTGGTCTCCGCCAAGCTCGCCAGCGGCCTCACGATGGATGAGATCCCCTACTGGCGCGATGGGACGCTGGAGAAATACACACCCTCGGGCGACTACGTGGTGGTGAAGTTCCCCCGGTGGACCTTCGAGAAGTTCAAAGGCTCGATTGACCGGCTGGGCACGCAGATGCGCGCCGTGGGCGAAGTGATGAGCATCGGCAAGACCTACAAGGAGGCGTTCCAGAAAGCCATTCGCTCGCTGGAGAACGGGCGGCACGGCCTGGGGTTTGCGAAGGATTTCAACGAGCGGCCGCTGGCCGAGTTGATGCGGATGCTCAACGAGCCGAGCAGCGAACGCCAGTGGATCATGTACGAGGCATTGCGCAAGGGCGCCACGGTCGAGGAGCTCTACGCCAAGACCCACATCAAGCCATGGTTCATCCAGCAGATGAAGGAGCTGGTCGAGCTGGAGGAACAAATCCTAAAGTTCAAAGGCCACGCGCTGCCCGACGCGCTGCTCACCCAGGCCAAGAAGGACGGTTTCGCCGACAAGTATCTCAGCAAGCTCCTCGGCATCGCCGAAGTGCATATCCGCGATCAGCGCAAGCGCCTGGGCGTCGTCGAGGCGTGGGACGCGCTGCCGGTCAGCGGCGCGGAGAACGCGGCTTATTACTACTCCACGTACAACGGCCCGGACCGGGTAGCTTCCAGCACCCGCAAGAAGGTCATGGTGCTCGGCGGCGGGCCCAACCGCATCGGCCAGGGCATCGAATTTGACTATTGCTGCGTCCACGCCGCTTTCGCCCTGCGCGCCGCCGGCTTCGAGACCATCATGGTCAACTGCAATCCGGAGACGGTTTCCACCGATTACGATACTTCCGACAAACTCTACTTCGAACCGCTCACGGTCGAAGACGTGCTGGCGATCTACGAAAAGGAGAAGCCCGAAGGCGTCGTCGTCCAGTTCGGCGGCCAGACCCCGCTCAACATCGCCACCGAGCTTGCCGCCGCCGGGGTGAAGATACTCGGCACTTCACCGGATACAATTGACCTGGCCGAAGACCGGGATCGCTTCCGCCAGATGATGGAGAAGATGGACATTCCCATGCCCGAGTCTGGCATGGCCAGCAGCTTCGAGGAGGCGCAGGAAATCGCCGCGCGCATCGGCTACCCGGTAATGGTGCGGCCATCCTTCGTGCTTGGCGGGCGCGGCATGGAAGTCGTCCTCGACGAGGAGATGCTCCGGGAATACGTCAACAAGGCGGTGGACCTGGCGCCGGAGCGGCCCATTCTCATTGACCGCTTCCTCGACAACGCTACCGAGGCCGAAGCCGACGCGCTGGCCGACGGCACAGACGCATTTGTGCCGGCCGTGATGGAGCACATCGAGCTGGCGGGCATCCACTCCGGCGATTCCGCCTGCGCCATTCCGCCGGTGACGCTGCCGGCAAAGCACCTCAAGACCATCGAGGAATACACCTTGCGGATTGGCCGCGAGCTGAATGTCTGCGGCGTGATGAACATCCAGTACGCCATCTGCCAGGACAAAGTCTATGTGCTCGAAGCCAACCCCCGCGCCTCGCGCACCGTGCCGTTGGTGTCCAAGGTGTGCGATGTGCCGATGGCGCGCATCGCCACCCAGCTCATGTTGGGCACGAAGCTGCGCGATTTGAAGCTCAAGCGCCGCACCATTCCGCATGTGGGGGTGAAGGAAGTCGTGCTGCCCTTCTCCATGTTCCCGGAAGTTGACCCGGTGCTCGGGCCCGAGATGCGCTCGACTGGCGAAGTATTGGGCATGGGCCCGTCCTTCGGCCTGGCCTACTTTAAGTCCCAGGAAGCTGCGCTGAGCCCCCTCCCCCTGAACGGCACGGTGTTTATTTCCGTCGCCGACCGCGAGAAAGCGGCGATCCTGGAGGCCGCGCGCAAGTTCCAGGAGCTGGGGTTCCGCATCAAAGCCACCAGCGGCACCCATCAGTTCCTCGAGGCGCACGGGGTGAAATCGGAGCTGAGCTACAAGCTTCACGAACCCCAGCGCCCTAACATCGGCGATGAGATCAAGAGCAAGGAAATCCACTTGATCATCAACACCCCCGGCGGCAAAACGAGCAAGTTCGACGACGCCTACATCCGCAAAGCGGCGGTCAAATACAAGGTGCCATACCTGACAACGGCTGCGGCGGCGCGCGCCTCGGCCGTGGGCATCGCGGAATGCCGCGCCGGGCGAGCCGGCGTGAAATCACTGCAAAGCTACCACCACGATATCCGGTGATTGGCTAAGCCTGCTTGAGCGAGGCCATATCTATCACGAAGCGGTAGCGGACGTCGTTCTTCAGCAGCCGCTCATAGGCCTCGTTGACGGATTGGATTGGCACCACCTCGACATCGCTGACGATCTTATGCGCGGCGCAAAAGTCAATCATCTCCTGTGTTTCCGGGATGCCGCCGATGACCGACCCGGCGAGCCGGCGGCGGCCGCCGATCAGGCTGTTGCCCTGCAGCGGCGGCTCGAGCGCGGTCAGCGCCCCGACCAAGACCATCGTGCCGTCGCGCTTCAGCAGCGCGAGGTAGGGATTGACGTCGTGCGGATTGGGGATGGTGTTGAGCAGGAAATGGAAGCTGCCGGCCTGCCTGGCCATTGCCGCCGGGTCTTTCGACAGCAGCACCTCATCCGCGCCGAGCCGGACCGCATCCTTGCCTTTGGCCGGCGAGGTGGTGATCATTGTAACCTGTGCGCCGAGAGCCTTGGCGAATTTGACGCCCATGTGGCCGAGACCACCGAGACCGATCACGCCGACCTTCTGGCCTTTGCCGACCTTCCAGTGGCGCAGCGGTGAGTAGGTCGTAATGCCGGCACAAAACAACGGGGCAACCGCCTGCAGGTCAAGGCTGCCGGGGACCTTCACCACAAACCGCTCTTCCACCACAATCCGCTCGGAGTAGCCGCCGAAGGTCAGCTGCTGGCTGCCGCGTTCTTTGGAATTGTACGTCCAGGTGGGGCCTTCCTCGCAGTACTGCTCCAGGCCCTCGTTGCAGGCCGGGCAACGGCGGCACGAATCCACCATGCAGCCCACGCCCGCGTAATCGTCAACCTTGACTTTCGTCGCCTGCGGGCCCACCTGGGTGACACGGCCGACGATCTCGTGGCCCGGCACCATTGGGTACATTGAGCCGCTCCAATGATTGCGGGCCTGGTGGAGATCGGTATGACAGATACCGCAATACAGGATCTCGATTTGCACATCGTGCGGGCCGGGCTCGCGCCGTTCGAAATTGAAAAGCGCCAGAGGCGAAGTCGCATTGGGGGCGGCATAGCCGCGGGTCTTGATCATAAATGTGTCCTGATTGTTCGATTGGTTGCTTCCATGTGCCACCATCGTAGCATGGCCGCAACTACCAGGCAAGCCGGGCGCTGCGAAACCGGGCACGGAGCGCATCCGTTTGGCCGCCTCGGCGAGGCGCCCCACCCAGGACTGAGGCCTTGCCTATGACGGAGTCACAAGTGAGCTGAGCAACGTAAGTTGAGTATGTTAGCATTCTAGCTTAGGTGAGGCTACGGACAGGAGCGGGATGGCGGGACACGGTAATCCACTTGGTGACCTTGGGCTTCTGACTGGGGCTTTCCCGCACCAGCACATGTTTGCATCCAGAATGCCGCCCCTTCTGGACTTTAGCACAAGAAGTGCCAACCTTACCAATCGGGTATTATTTTTCTCGAAATTGGTATTGACATGATTGCCGGCCTCCGGTGCAATCACTCGCGTAGTGACGGGTTGGTGCAGCTTTCAAAAGGGTCCGAGGACAATATTGCCCTCGGAGGTCAACTGGGTGGCAGGACCGCCACCTGGGCAAGAGTAGTCGGTTAAGACTGCAACGATTGTCGGACATGATGAGGTGCTGGAGATCAAGCCTTACTCCCCCGCTCAACTTGTAGTTTAGTTCAATCCTTGTGCCCGGCGGGTACGCTGCAGCGTGGAAGTCGAGCCGCAAACCAAGCGGCTGATTACAACGCGTTGTGCATGCGATGGGTTTAACAGCCTCCGATGGAGGCGCGCGGCGGTTTGCGCCAGATAAACGAGTCCACCCCAAGAGGTGCATGGGTTGGGCCGCCTTTCGTCCCTCGCTCCCCTGGCCTCGCCCCTCTCACACACCATCTTCGCCCGCACCCTCCTCAACGAATGCTCCTCAATTTATAGCCTGACTCTATGAAAACCCGACACGAATTTCACGGATTACCAACCGGTCTGGGACGCGAATCGCGCGGAATGCCACGAATCCCCGGCCTCGGGTTAGTGCAAATCCGTGCACTCCGTGTCTTGCTGCTGGGCCTGGCCTTGCTGGGCTTGGTGCCGGTGGGCTCGGCGCAGTGGGTCACACAAACCCTCCAGCTTCAAAACGGCTGGAACGCCGTGCACCTGCGCGTGCAGCCTTTCCCGGCCTCGTGTGACCAATTGTTCTCGAACACGCCGGTGACGCAGGTCTTCCGCTACAACGCGCGGATGATGGCGACCCAATTCGGGACCGACCCGACACAGCCGTGGAAGCGGCCCGACGAGTGGCTGGTCTGGGTGCCGAGCGGCGACGAATTGGCCTATGTGCGCACGCTGGTAAACGTGGTGGGCGGCACCGCCTACCTGATCAAGTCAACCAACGCCTGGACCCTCACGCTCAAAGGCCGGCCTGCCATTCCCCGTTTCAACTGGGTCCCCGGCCAACCCAACCTCGTCGGCTTTCAGCTCACTCCCATAGTTGATTCACGTCCGACCTTCGCCAACTTCTTCCGCTACGAGCCGGCCGTTGACGGCGCGCCCAGCTTTGACAAGACCAACATCGTGCAGATCGGCCTGAACCTGGAGACCACCAATCTGACCCCGCAAACCGCATTCCGTAAAATAGACCCCGACGTGGCCTATTGGATTCGGGCCCAGGCACCGAGTGATTTTATCGGCCCCGTGCGCATCTCCACCACCGACCCGGAGGGCCTGGCTTATGGCACGAGGATGAACGAGCTGGAGCTGCGGCTGCTCAACGCCTGCGACAGCAACCCCGCGCCGGTTGTCGTCACCCTGCGCCACGTCATTTCGGAGGCGCCGCCCGCCGACGCCCCTCCGCTGGCCGGCACCGTGCCGCTGCTGTACGCCGACCGCACCGCCACCAACTGGATTTGGCGCCCCTGGCCCATTGACCAGAGCCAGAACTGGAGCCTCACCAACGGGCAGCTTCTGAGCCTGCGCCTGGCCATTAACCGCTCCGCGATGTCGCCTCCCGCCGAAACCAACGCGCTCTGGCAAAGCCTGCTCCGGCTCAGCGCCGATGGCGGCGCTTATGCCCACATCCCTCTCTCGGCCGCCTGCGACAGCGGCACCGATCAGCTCGCCGCGTTCCCTTACGGGCTGTGGGTCGGCCAGGCCAACATCAACGAGGTGAGCTGCGCCCGCTTCAGCACGAACAGCTCGGGCGAGGAAGCGACGGTGAGTCTGCGCAAGCGGTTTCTGATGGTGGCTTAAAGGGACTAAAATGGGCTGAA
>DAOTCE010000024.1 GCA_035452965.1 Candidatus Paceibacterota bacterium
TTGCCTTTCTCTCAGACCCAAGATCCGGTGTCCACTTTTTCGGGGGAAGGGCTCCTGCGAGGACAACGGCCCGTGTGGACACTCTCCGCAGGCTCCCTCGCACCAACCTGCATCGAGGCAAAAAGATTCAGTGACTCCCCGGGCCAGCCGTGCTAGAACAGCCGCCAGAGTTCTTGCAGAATGACCATATTATGAAGACCACCAAACCACTCGCCCCCAAGCGCACTTACCTCGTTTGCAGCGGTGATCTGCGCCTGGCAGCAAACCTCCAATGTTGGCCCGTGCAAGCCAGGATGGAAGCCGCCCTTGCCAGGGCCCTCAAAGCGGAAGGCTGGACTGTCGTGCGTGCCCATCGGGTAGATCCGGAGAAGCGGCACGGCTTCATTGATTCGCAGAAGATGGGCATCGAAGTGTTCCGCAAGCTGGACCCCACCGCCCCGGTAATCGTCGCCGAGTCGGTCTGGCAATACAGCCATCACGTCCTGCCCGGCTTGACGACACATCGCGGCCCAATCCTGACAATCGCCAACTGGAGCGGGACCTACCCCGGCCTGGTGGGAATGTTAAACCTCAACGCCTCGCTGACCAAAGCCGGCGTGCGCTACAGCACGCTTTGGAGTGCGAACTTCAAGGACGAGTTCTTCCGCAGTGGCCTCCGGCAGTGGCTGCAAGAGGGGGTGGTGAGCCATGACCAAAGCCACGTAAAGGACCTGACCCTGCTCAAATTGCCGCTCGCTGACGAGCAGTTCGGCAAGCGTGCTGCGCGGCGGTTTCGAGATCAGAAGGCAATCATGGGCGTATTTGATGAAGGCTGCATGGGCATGTTCAACGCGATTATCCCGGACGAACTGCTGCACCCGACCGGGATTTTCAAGGAACGGCTCAGCCAATCCACCCTGTTTGCCGCTATGCAACAGGTGAGTGACGCGGAGGCGCGCGGCGTGCTGAACTGGCTGCTCAGGAAAGGCATGACCTTCAACTGGGGCCGCAAGGCGGAGACGCAGTTGACCGAAGCACAGACCTTGCAGCAGTGCAAGATGTATGTCGCCGCGGTCCGGCTTGCGGACGAATTCGGCTGCGCCGCGGTGGGCATTCAGTACCAGCAGGGCCTGAAAGATCTCGCCCCGGCGAGCGACCTGGTCGAGGGCTTGTTGAACAACGTGGACCGGCCGCCGGTCAAGGCGTCCAAGTCCAGCCGTGTGTTGTTTGCGAAGGAGGCCATCCCACACTTCAACGAAGTGGATGAGTGCGCCGGCCTGGATGGGCTGGTGACCTACCGGCTCTGGCGCGAGTTGGGCTTTGCGCCCGAGAACACGTTGCATGACGTCCGCTGGGGCGAGCACTACCGTGGCGACGGCGTCAACGACTATGTCTGGGTTTTGCTCATTTCCGGCGCCGTGCCGCCCGCCCATTTCGCCGGTGGTTACCGAGGCGCCACGAGCGAACGCCAGCCGCCGATGTTCTTCCGCCTAGGAGGCGGCACCATCAAGGGCGTATCCAAGCCTGGTCGTATCGTTTGGAGCCGCGTGTTTGTCATGGATGGCAAGCTGCACTGCGACCTGGGCGTCGGCAAGGCCGTCAAACTGCCGGAGAAGGAGACTCAACGTCGCTGGCGCGAAACCAATCCCCAATGGCCCATCATGCACGCGGTGTTTGACGGCGTGACGCGTGATCAGATGATGGCGCGGCACAAGGCAAATCACGTTCAGGTGGTTTATGCGCCCAGCACCAAACAGGCCCACCGCGCCTGCCGGATCAAGGCGGCGATGCTCGCCGAACTTGGCGTCGAGGTGCATTTGTGCGGAGACGTCGAATTGGACTAGCAGCAACAACGCAATCCATCGAGTAAAGCTAACTATGCAAGATCAAACACCTGTCCCTTCAGCCATACAATCGGTCAACCTCTCTCGCCGTGAGTTTCTGGCGCGCGGCAGCGCGGTCGCCGCCACTTCCGCCTTGGCCGGCGTAAGCCTGCCTTGGGTCCACGCCGCCGAGAACAGCACCATCCGCCTGGCCCTGATCGGATGCGGTGGGCGCGGCAGTGGCGCGGTCGCGGACGCCTTCGACTCCTCGTTTGGTCCGGTCAAGCTGACCGTCATGGCGGACCTGTTTCAGAATCGTTTGGATAGGGCCCTGCAAACCCTCAGCGAGAAATTCACAGATCGCGTGGACGTCCCCCCGGACCGCCGCTTTGTTGGCTTCGATGCCTACCGCAAGGCGATTGACTGTCTCCGTCCGGGCGACGTCGCCATGCTCACTGGTTATTCGGCCTTCCGCCCGATGCAGCTCGAATATGCCGTCGAAAAGGGGATCAACGTCTTCATGGAGAAGTCCTTCGCCCCTGACGCGCCAGGGCTACGGCGCCTGCTGAAGGCCGGGGAGGCTGCGGAGAAGAAGAACCTCAAGATCGCAGCGGGCCTGCAGTGCCGACATTCGCGCAATCGCCAGGAACTCGTAAAGCGCATGCGGGATGGCGAACTGGGTGAGATCCAACTCATCCGGGCGTACCGCATGCAGCCGGTGGGCTGGCTCGGGAAGAAGCCGGCAGACGAGAAAGAGCTGTTTTGGCAGATTCGGAATTTCGTGCACTTCATCTGGGTCTCGGGTGGCCTTTTTGCCGAGATGAATATCCACCAGATTGATGAGATCTGCTGGATCAAGGGCGCGTGGCCCGTCAGCGCCCACGGCATCGGGGGCAGGGCGGCCAACAACACCGACTGCAGCCAGAACCTGGACTCGCTCAACATTGAATGGACTTTTGCCGACGGAACTAAAGCCCTCGATGTCGTCCGTTGGCTGCCCAAGTGCTACGAGGAATTCGCCACCTTTATCCACGGCACCAAGTGCGCCGCGCATTTCTCCGGCCCGGGCCATCAGGGCAACGTGTTTACCTACAAGGACCAGCGCTGCGCGTCGGACAACATCGCGTGGCGCGCGCCGAAGGAGGAGGTTACTCCCTGGCAGGCTGAATGGAACGCCCTGCTGGAGGCCATTCGTAAGAACAAGCCGCACAACGAGACCCAACGCGCTGCGATGTCGAACATTGCCGATCTCATGGGCCGAGCCGCTGTTCATACGGGTCAGGTCATCACTTGGGACCAGATGATGGCCTCCAACTTCCAGTTCTGCCCGAACATTGACCAACTCACCGCAGACAGCCAACCACCCATCCACCCCGATGCCCAGGGTCGTTACCCCACCCCGGTGCCCGGGCAGTGGACAGAGGTCTGAGGAGTCAAAACCGCAGCATTCCATCGAAGGACCTTCGAAGATACCTCGAACCATCACGCCTGCCTCCAGCCACCCACACGCCCGAAGCTGGCTTGACGGCGGCTTCTCTCCCCGCGCCGCGCGCGCGAGATCCAGCGGCAGCGATGGTTCGGAAACCCGCCGTATCGCCGAATTCTAACCATCAAGGCCCCTGGGCCTTGAACACTCGCCGTGGTTACGGAAGCGTCACTGCCCCGGATGAGCGAGCCTGGTTTTGGAATTCTGCGAGGGACCAGATGCGTTAGTCACCGGACCCGACGGTGCGGTTTCCTTGAGGAAGTGATCGAGGATTCCCAGGTAAGCATCGGTCGCAAGACCAGCCTCGTCTCCACCTTCACGTTGGAGCGCACGCAATTGATCCGCGGCGGTCTTGGCTTGGGCGCGGACATCATCCACGGTCAATTCGCCGCTTATCAGGCCCCCCAACAGCTCATTGAACTTATCGTTCGCTTCCGGGCCGGCACCACTGAGGAATTGCTGCTGCACCTGCCGAATCAGATTGGTACTCATGCTCAATCCCTGGAGCAGAGGTGTCGAATGGGATGTCGCGTTGGCATTCGCGGGGCCAGGTGCGGACCGTCGCGCGCTGGAGGGCAATGGCGGGGCAGGGGAGTTGCTCGCCGCATTCGGGCCTAGTGTAATCCCCGCCACCTTGTTGCGCGGCAGCCGCAGCGTGCCCAGCACCTCGCTTTGGAGAACGATGCTATTGGTATTAAGGGACAGGACCTGCCCAACGTAGCGGTCTCCATTCTTGAGTTCCACCTGGTCGGCCGCAGCGTGGCCTTTGGCGGCAAACAAAATCAACGCGGCGCAAAGCAACGCGCTCGCTGTTCCCACAACGGCAGAGTTTGACCGGGGTTGCGTGTTTCCTGGATAGAATGCGTCGGCCAGCAGCAAGTTGAGATCGTGGACCGCGAGCGTTAACTGAGAATATGTGTCCGCGGTTTCTTCGTCCACATCGCGCCCGATGAGCCGTTTGCCGGCACGTCGGAAACGGACGCTGAGGGGCAGGTGTACATCGGTGTCCCCCATGGCTTTGAGCAGCCGGCGTACTTTGTCGGCGCGGTCACGGGCGGTGTTGATGGTCCGCAGCGCAGCGGCAGGTTCAGTGCGGCCTGCCTTCACGTTCTTGAGAAGGACACACTCGAATTCGACGCAGTATTCGGGGCGTTCGGAGTAAATGCGGCAGTGGCAGCCATCGAAGGCGGCGCAAGGCTGAGCCAGGTGCGGCGGGCGCGATGCCGCACGCGTGCTGCGGACTGGGAGGCCGAGCGATTGAAGCCGAGGGATATTGTCACCAGGGCGCAACGCGAGGTTGGCGAAGATGACGCCATTGCAGCATAGCCCGCAGGCGGAACACAACTCCGTCGCAGCCGCGTTGTAGAGCTTCGTCATGCCGTTTATGCCACCCCCAAACTAAGGCCAAACAGCTGCCTAAGCAATGGCGCACTCCAGCGCGCATGACAGGAGAGGAACCCATGACTGGCCCTTACTTGTCTTGTTTAACAGCCTCACCAGCACGGCCCGCGGCGGGGCCGGTTGGTGCGACACTCATCCGGGGAGCGGCAAGGCGAGCAACGTCCTGGCAGTGGCTCGCGCCTTCAGAATAACTCACATTGGTTTCCCGAACCTCACAGGGGTCGCCTGAATGTCCGCCGCGCGATCACCGTTGCTGAGTTCGTACAAGTAGCAGGTCCCGGGCTTCAGCCCCTGGTCTCCGGGTAATCGTCGTGCCACCTTCGTGCTATAACAGGCAAGCAGCTTCCGCACTAGCGGCCAGGAAATGAGAGCTGGCTGGGAAGTTGCCGCCACCAAAGGCAGTTTCGCCTCTCCCGAACTTGAGAGCAGGAATGCCCGTGCCCCGAGGTGTTCTCCAGCGGGCAGGCTGTTCAGAACTACGACGCGCCGGTCGGTGATGTCCGCAACGCCGTTTGCCATGCCGGTTAGCTTCGGATCGGTGTCCTCCAGCACGATCGTATCCGAGCGCGCTGTGTGGTTGCGCACCATGGTCACCAGCGAGCGCGCTTCGGCGTCATGCAAGCTCGCCAGGATGGTGACCGCGGAGGCATACACGAAGCACCCCGCCAGGAAGGTGACGGGCATTAGCAACCTTCCACCAGCCCGCAATTCAGATTCGGCAAACGTCTCCTTCTGTTGTTCCATCACCAACCGCATGGAAAGAATCAATGCCGCCAGGAACGCCGCGGCGGCCATCCAGGGCACTGTTCCGAAGTAATTGCGCATGACAAAGACACCGAGGATGGCTGCTCCCAGGGGCAAATAGACGATCCACGGTCTTTGGGGCTTGCACTTTGCTCGCCGGGCCAGGAAATAAGCATACACCAACAGCAGTGGCAGCAGACCGGCGCCGCCCACAAACAGCAGGCGCACCACTGCCCGGTCGGTTGTCAGATAGGCTCCATATCCTGCCGAACCCCAGAGGTAGTGACCGAGAAAGTCTGAGAAGGTGGCGTAACCTCGTTGCTTGTCGAGGACGGAGACTCCGGCTACCAGAATCAGACTGATGCCCGCCGCGGCGGCGTAGAGCCACACCCGGCGGGTCGAGATCTGCCTGGCCGCCACAAGGTAAGCCAGCAGAATTCCATGGACGAACGCCGTGGTCCAGTTAAGCGCGGTATAGACGGCGATGGTGAGCAGCAAAGCCGCGAGCGCCGCAGGCGGCAAAGCGGGCCGCGCCAGCAGCGGCAGAATGATGGCGGCAAAGGGCAGCCCCAACAGCAAGGCGATTACATTCGGATCGAGATATGTTTGATCGTGGATGTAGCCGGGGCAGAGGATTGCGGCTACCCCCGTCAGCCAGACGTGCCGACTCTTGCCGAGCAGGAACCAGGTGGAGAGCAAGAGCGTCAGGCTCAAGACGACGTGGACGGCAAGGGTGCCTGCTCCGGTCCAAACGAAGAGCCGCTTGATCAAGAACACCGGATACAGGCTGGCGGCTCGATGTCCTTTGTAAACCTGGGGCTTGGTTAACGCCTCGTAGCCTCCGGGGTTTGTTACCATCTTGCCCTTCAAGGTCAGCAGCCCGTATTGCTCCCAATTCCGCACTGCGTTATGCATGTTCCCGGAGGCGAGATTGCCGTCCGCCATGTAGAACATAATGCCGCTGGCTGCCATCGCGAGCAGCAGGGGCAAGATGAACCGCGGGATCCAGCCGGCAAGATTCATGGCGCGCAGAGACTAGAAGACCCTGGCCATCTGTCAAGGGCGCGACAGGGCCGAACTTTTGCGTTGCTTGTGGTGGGCTTCTCTTGCAAGTTCACGACGCAACTTGCGAAAGGACAATCGTATGAGCGCACAACACAGTCACAGCAATTACCCCAAACTCCACAACGCCATGTGGCCTGGCCTGGTCGGCAAAGGCAGCCCGGGCGCCGAACCAGGCATTGGTCTCGATACCATGCTGGACCTGACCGCGAGGGCGCAGGTGGATGGCATCAAGTTTGACGGTGTGGATCTCTTCCTCTGTGACCCGCATGTCAGTATTGACATTGATGACGCCGGCCTCCAGCGGCTGGCGGACAAAGTCCAGTCGAAGGGCTTTTCGGTCGGTTCGGTGGTCGCGCCGGTCTGGACACCAACTGGCGGCGGTTCGGCGATGGGAACCCTTGAGGAGCGCACGAGGTTTGTCGGGCAGGTGCGCAAGGCATGCCGCATCGCCCGAAAGCTGCGGGAATTGGGGGTTCGGCCCTATGGCGTGGTGCGCATTGACTCGGCCTGCGGGGTGGAGGAATGGGCGAAGGATCCGGAGGCCAATCAACAGGCGATAGCTCGGACCTTCAGCGAGGCCTGCGATGTGGCAGAGAGCTTTGGCGAGCGGCTGGCGGCCGAAGGGGAGATTTGCTGGGGCGGCATGCATAGCTGGAGGAAGATGGTGGATTTGCTGCAGCGAGTAGACCGGCCCGGAACGCTTGGCTTTCAGGCGGACATGGCGCACACGCTGCTTTACGTGCTGGGTTACAACGCGCCGGAAGACGCCATCCTGCCAATTGGCTGGGACTGGGCCGATCCGCACCGCTTGAATGATGCGTTGAAGACACTCACCGCCGCCTTGCGCCCGTGGACCATTGATTTCCATGTCGCGCAGAACGACGCCACCGTCCACGGCTCCGGCACTCACGACAAGACGGGCCACCACTGCCTGCCGAATGACCCGAATGGCAAGCTCAGCGTCGTTCGGCACGCCGGTTATTGGCTGCACGGGGAGGATGGCCGCTTGACCAAGAGTGTGCGCCACATCTGTTGGGACGGTTGCATGTTTCCGAATGCGGTCATGATGCAGCAGGAAACGTGGAACGATGTTCTCCGGATGATGATTGCGGTCCGCGACGCGCACGGCTGGCGGGAAGAAGCGACGCCCGGGGCCAAGGCGGGCGCTCCGTCCGCCGCCATCGAAGTTCGCAAGCCTGCCAGGCGTCCAGACAGGAAACCCGCCAAACGGTCTGCGAAGAAGGTGGCGCTGAAGGCCAGGCCCAAACGCTCCAGCGGCAAACGCCCGTTGAAAGCAAAGCCACGGAGAGCCAAGGCCGCCCACAAGACCCCTGCCCGGAGGAAAGAAGCCGCGCCCAGGAAGCAGGCTAGGCGGAAGCGGTAATCCAGGGCAGTGTCCCGCCATTTGCTGCACAACCTCTTTATAAACGGATGATGAATTGTTGCCTGACGAGGGGTTACTGCTCCCTGATGTTGTTGATTGCCACCGCTTCCGTGGTTTCGGCAGCGCCCGTCAACCAGCTTGCCCCTAAAGAGAAGGCCGCCGGGTGGAAGCTGCTCTTCGACGGCAAGTCCACCCAGGGCTGGCGCAGCTTCAAGAAGGAGACGTTCCCGGAAAAGGGCTGGGTGGTGGAGGAGGGCTGGCTGCATTGCCTGGGCAAAGGCGGCGGCAACAAGGGCGGCGGGGACATCGTCACGGATGCCGAGTTCACCGACTTCGAGTTGAAATGGGAATGGAAACTGGCTCCGGCAGGCAACAGCGGTCTGAAGTATTTCGTCCTGGAAACGCGGAACGAGGCGCTGGGCCACGAATACCAGATGATTGATGACGAGCGCGCGACAGGTGTGGATGAAGGCAATCGCAAGCAGCTTACGGCATCGTTCTACGCCGTGCTGGCGCCGTCCAACACCCCCATCAAGCCGGCGGGCGAGGTTAACTCGTCGCGGATTCTCGTCAGAGGAAACCACGCCGAGCACTGGCTAAATGGCGTCAAGGTGCTCGAATACGAGTGCGGCAGCGAGACGATCAAGGCCGGCGTGGCGGCCAGCAAGTTCAAGGACAAGAGCGGCTTTGGCGACAAGGTCAGGGGGCGCATTCTGCTGCAGGACCACACCTGCAAAGCCTGGTTTCGGAATGTGAAGATCCGCGAACTGTCTGGAGCGCCGTAGGTTGCCGGCAAGTCGGCGGCTGCGGCGGCTATGTCTCGACGGCGCCGGCGCGATACCCGCTTTTGACGACCAGGGCCTGCAGTTCCGGGATGGTGACCCTGGTGCGGTCGAAGGTCACTGTCACGTGCCCGGCAATGCCGTCAATGCGCACTTCCTTCACGCCCTCGCGGGCACGGAATGCCCGTTCGAGTTTTCGGACGCAGTTATCGCAGCCCATTCCGGCTACTGTGAGCTCACGTGTCACCAATTCGGGTGCGCCGTGCCGATGTTCGCCGGCTTCCATACGCGGGGATTTCGGGGCCCAGCTCAAGTCGTGAAGCTGACCACCTTGGGGTGGACGAGCCGCTCGAAGTCGCTGTAGGCCAGTTTGATGACTTCCGTGTGCGACCCGGCGTTGAAGGCGATCTCCGCATTCGCCGCCAGAGCGGCCGCGACGAACACCTCCATCCCGTAGAGATTCCCGAACGGCGGCATCGCCCCAATCTCGCAATCGGGGAACCTCTTCTTGAATTCGTCTTCCGGCACCAATTTGACCTGGTCGGCCCCGGTGACTTCCCGCAGGTCCTGTAAGACGACCTTGCGGTTGGCGGGCAAAACCGCCATCGCTGTCTCGCCGTCGAGTTGCACAATCACCGTCTTGGCAAGTTCCTTGCCGGGAATGTGCGCCGAGGCGGCCACCTCTTGTGCCGTGTAGGCGGTCGAGTGAATGATGCAGACGTACTTGATCTTTTCGTCGTTGAGAAACTGTTTCAATGTCTTGACTGGCATAGTGTTCTCCTTCCCATGTTACTATCTCAAGCTAAGCCATCCATCCGGATAATCAAGCGCCGGGCTGGCTGAATGTTCTGTGAGCGCCTACCGGGTCACCGTGGGGCGGGTGCCATCCGAGGGCAAGGTCAGCACATCCAGGGAGTTACCGTGGCGGATAATGAGTTGGTCCTCCCGGCGTGTCACGGCCAGGTCGGGTTTGCCCCGGCAAGGATAGAGAACGGTGACAAACTCCACGGCCTTGCCTTCCTGCCGGCAGACGAGCAGTTGGACCTTGCGGGAGCCGGTTTCAGCCGGGCACTGGCCGAGCAGCGGTGTCACCGGGCCGCTCCCGACCAGCCAGAATGACATGCCACTCCCACCTTCGGCCCACCGCCCAACGAGTACCCCAGACGGCGCCAGGCTCGTCAGTTTCTCGATCCAGGGAACGGCAGGGGTGACAAGATGGGACTGGCTGCTCCTCCCGTTCAGCGTCAGCTTGCCCTCGGAGTGCAGATACAGATCGAAGGTGTGCTCCGTGTCGCTCTTCAGTTGATCGGCGACCACGAAGTAATCGTCCCGGCGCACCACGGTCCGCCGGTGAATCACGCCTGGATAGGCCTCCGCGGTTTCGGATTGAGCGGCCTCCAAATCAGGTTCGCCGAGCCAGAGCGTTGCGCGATTCTCCTTGGTCGGATTCTGGCTCTTGCCGTCCACGACAATCGTGTTATGGGCAAAGGTGGATTGGTACCATGGCAGGATGGAGGCGCCATAGCCCGGCGTGCCATAATCCGCCAGCCACAGTTTTCCGTTGGCAAAGAGGGTGATGCCCATCTTGTCGCGTTGGCCGTGGCCAAGGAACGGGCCGTAGTCGAAGCTCAGCACAGCGCCATTGGTGGAACGCAGCATGCAGATGCCGAGCACCGGGAAGTTAACCGAGGTTGCCGGGGGCGGCGTGACCTTGGTGGGAACAGCGCCGCCAAAGAGGAAGGCGTACTGGCCGCCGCGCAGCGAATCGCGCGAGTCAGCATTCACCCTGCCCGCTGGAAAGACCCCGCGCCGGTAGCCGTTTGCCAGCACCCACGCAAAGCGGGGGTCCTGTGTGCGGTGATGCGCCAGCTCGTAGCAGTCTGCCGGCACGAACGACTGAAACCAGCCGTCGTTGATTGCCGCGAGGCGCAGATCAGGATAGGCATATTGCAACGGAGCCTCATACATCCGCAGCAGCGATTTGCCCGGCTTCGCCTCCCAGCGGTACAGGTCCATCCCGGCGTGCCACCCGGCTTCGGCGAAGGCCGCAAAGGCCAGCAGCGGGAAGTAGTGGTAGGTGTGGACGGACTCCGGCCAAAGGCCGTCATCGCCGAGCTGGTTGCGGATTTGTTCCTTGAAGCTGTCTGTTGCCCACTGGACCAGCGCTTGGTCCTCGATGGCGTAGCCGACGACGCCGACCGCCGACAGGTGCCACGAGCCCCAGTTGCCGCTGGTGCCGCAACGCTGCAAACCCTGCGCGACCGTGCGCAGGAAGTCCGCAATAGTTGCGCGCTGCTCGGGTGACAAATCGCTGTGGACCAGGTCGTAGGCCTGCGCCAGCGGAATGACCCACATTGCCTCGTCCAGGGACTGATAAATCATCCCGCCGCTGGTAACAGTCGTATGCGGCCCCGGATAGGCCGCAGCGTATTTCGAGAGAATTTCCCCCGCCTTCGCTGCGTAGTCCGGCCTGTGTTCGAGTGCGGCGACCAGGGCGAGGTCCAGCGCCGCCGGTGCAAGCCAGGTATGAACCATTCGGCGCAGGGCGCTTTCGTATTTCTCGCCGCTGCATTGCCTGCCGCATTTCGGACAGCGGTACGGCCCCGGCGCATAGCGCTGGTCTTTGGGCAACTCCAACCGGTCTCCGTCCACGCAGAAGAAATGGTGGTAATGGCCGCCGCGGGCCGGAATTATGATCGGGCGTTCAGCCCAAAGACTGGCGTTGGCTCGCGCCCCGCGCCCGGAACTCATCACGGCCGGCCCGCGGTCAGCGCGGTACAAGGCGGTCTTCCAACCGGGCTTGGCAAGGTCACTGCGGAGAGTGGCCAACTCGGCCTGGTTGATCAGCACGAAGGGGCGGGTGGGGAAGGTGGGCGAGGCTGGGCTTTCGGACGCGAAGGCGGGCAAGTGAGCCGCACACAGCCAGAGGCTGGCGGCACCGGACCAGAGGAAGCGTCTTCGGTTCAAGGGGCGACAGTCGGGGTGCCACTACTGTCACAATGACCTAAGATGACGTAAGAGGCCGCTGGCGGCAGCGGTAAGTAGTCTCCACGGAGCACCGGAGACTCCCTGTCATCAGCCATCCGCAGAATGAAGGGGACGTTGCTCCCCGCAGCAGGCGCAATCTGCACTTCGGTCATAGGAGCATCCTCCCCCACTCCTGATGGGCAAGCAAGCAGCATCGGGAGGGGGGCAAATTGTGAGAAGAAGTCCAACCCGACTGCCGCCCCAACGAGTGGCTCGGCCCATCTTCCAAGCCTCCTCAAGCACCCAACCGCGGTGATCAGACGGTGACAATCCGGTGAGACCCCGGTGTGGTTCCCATGGGGGTCGGCCCCCATGGGAACCACACCGGGGTATCGCAAGTGTCACAGCGTTGTCACACCGGCATTTCCGACCGTGGAAGCTGATTCAGGAACCCCGACTGTCTCAAAAATGGACAGAACGCCGGTCTCTACCGGGACGACTCTGCAGCCGCAAGATAGGAAACCGCATTGACGCTTCGCGGTGCTGATCCGCCTGTAACACAGCTAAGGTGGCGGAGGCCGCAGCCGATAGAATTGGCCACTCGCGGTCGCGGTGTTGGTTAGCACATGCCAGAGTACCCAGCCGCAGGTGGCGGCAATGCCGATCCAGGCAGCAATGGTCAGGACGGCGGCGATCCGAGTATCGTAGGGCAGCAGGTTCCAGCGGTGCAGAATCGTGTTCCAGTCATGTTCACCCCCGCCGACCAAAGGCAACTGCAGCGCCCGGGCGTCGGCGACGTAGCGGGCGATATTGAGCCAGTTCTCGAAGTACCAGACGGCGGCGGCGGCAACGCCGATGGTGTGGCCCTTGCGCCAAAACGCAACCGCCAGCACAACGGGAAAGGCCAGTTGGCCAAGAGTGCCCCCGTAGGGCTCAAGCCGTGAGCTGATCAAGCCGACGAGCGGGTGACCGGCTTCGTGGAATAGCAGGTTGGCGTGGTCCAGGAGTAAGACGAAGCCGGGTTCAGAGCGAAAGACGAGGAGCAGAAGCAGCCCTAAACCCACGCCAAAGCCTGCCAACCTGGCGGCGGTTACCGGTTCCCATTCGCGTTGTTCCATGCTGTGATGACAGCAGGACGTTCGCCAAATCCGGCCGCGCAGGGGTCTGGGTGGCCTGTCGGCTGGCCAAACAGAACCCGACCAGACTACCGACCGCAGGCCTGCCTTACGGCTTGAGCGGCTTTGGTTTGAGCCTCGCGCGATAGGTGTTCAGCAGCGGGTCCTGGGTGCGCTGCATCCACGAGAGCATATCCTTGCGCGCCTGGGCAACCTGCTCCTGGCACTTGGGGTCAGCAATCAAATTGTGCAGCCCGTCCGGGTCGGTGGCAAAATCGTAGAATTCCTCCGGCACGCGGTGCAGCAGCATCTCGACGCGGGCCGCGACGTCCTTCTGGTCCATGGCTGCCTGCTGCATGGCGTTGAAGGTCAGGCCGCCCATGGGCTCGGCGCGGTACTGGGTCGTGCCGTCGGACCATGCGTTGTAGATGTAGCCGCAATGCCGAGTCTGAAGGCAGCGCATGGGATAGGAGCGGCGACCGGAAGTGTCGTTGTAACAGGTGAACACCCGGTCGCGCCCGGGCTGGTCGAGCCCGAGGAGCAGCGGCAGGAAGGAACGGCCATCCATGTTGGCGGGGGCCGCCACGCCGGCGGCTTCGAGAATCGTGGGCATGAAGTCAATCCCGGAGATAAAGTGATCGCGGTCCACAGTGCTCGGCTTGACCTTGCCAGGCCAGCGAACGAGCCAGGGGGTGCGCGTGCTGGCCAGGTAGCAGTTGCTTTTGCCAAAGGGCATGGAGATGCCGTTATCGCTCAGGAACATCACGAGCGTGCTTTCCTCGAAGCCGGAGTCCTTGAGCGCGCGCAGGATTTCCCCGACCGTCTCATCGCAGCGGTGGGCGGAGGAGTAATACTGCGCCATTTCCTTGCGCACGTTGGGCAGGTCAGGCAGGAAGCCGGGGACGACGACCTCCTCGGGCTTGTAGATGCGGGCGGGGGGAGGGTAAGTCGCTTGCGCTGCGATCCCGTCTTCATTCGCCTGGGCACCAGCCACCTTCTTGGCCTTCTTTTTCCTGGCCAACTTGCCCTGGCCCTGGGTGATTTCACCCTCGCTGCCGGCCCACGGGCGGTGCGGGTCCTGGGAATTGGCCATGAGGAAGTAAGGCTTGCCGGCATCTTTGGCCTTGGCGAAGAACTCCCTGGCCGAGCGATAATAGAGGCTTGGGTCGCGGCCCTGGCCGAGTTCGCGCGCGTCATAGCTGTAATCCCAAGGAAATTTGGAGGGCGGGGCCAGGTGACTAACCTTAGCCATAATGCCGAGTTGGTAGCCGGCGGCCTTGAGGGATTCCATGAGCGTGGGTACCTCGGACCGGACGGGGTAGAAGCCGGTGGCGCCGTTGCGATGGGGATATCGGCCAGTCATCAGGCACTCGCGGCTGGGCTGGCAGACGGCCACCGTGACGTGGGCGTTGACAAACCACACGCCCTGCTTCGCCAGGCGGTCGAGGTTGGGCGTGATGCCAGGCGTCAGACAACCGGCGAAGGCGGGCGTGTTGTAGCCCATGTCATCGGCGGTAATGAGCAAGACATTCAGCCGCAGTGTGGCGGCCAGGGCGGCGGTTTGGGACAAGGCGAGGAGGAGGGCCAGTCTAGCGTGCATGGTGGCGGGAAGGAGGGTGGCGGGGTGGAAATCCGAAATCCGAGGACCGAAAACCGAAGGAAGGCCGAAATCCGAAGACCGAACTCAAGCGCGTGGAGAAGGGCACGGGTGTTGTCATCTCACAGGGCCGAACTTGGGATAAACGAGTGCTGGCTCGCGGCCTTCGAGCAGGGCGATGTTCTGTTCGAGATTGCGGCGCAGGTAGGCGGAAGGGCTGTTCCTGGCAGCATTCTCGGTGGCAGCGTAGAGCTTCTTCATGAGCGGCAGCAAAGGGCGTCCGGCTTCGCCCAAGCGGATGAGCACATTCGCTGCGTGTAGGACATAGAAGGTCTCGTTGGTACAAGTGATCCAGCGTTCGAGCACAGGCAATGCCGTTTCAACGTGGCCTAATTGGGCCAAGGCGTTGGCCGCCGCCGACTGGACCGCACCCGACGGATCCACCAGGCGCTTGCGCAAGGCGGCCTCGGCCGGTGCAGCCTGCTTGCGGAGCATGGCGCAGCCCAGCGCGCCCCACCAGCGGATGGCCTCGTTTGGATCATCCAAAGCCTCGGTGAGCCTGGGTAAATTGTCCGCCTTGCGTTCCGAGGCCAGGTTCGCAAGGTCCACCACCCGCTCGAAAGGCACGGCGCCTGGCTGGCGCGAGGCTTCGTAGCCTTCCAGCGGCGAGCCTTCGGGGATGAAACCGTTGTCCTTGATGGCCAGCACCCGGCGCTTCATTTCGGCACGCATTTTCTCCAAGGCCTCGCGATAGGCCGGGTCGTTGACCAGGTTGTGCACGTTGTCGGGGTCGGCGACCAGGTCATACAACTCTTCGGTCGGTTTCTCGCCCCAGAATTGCGCCGTAGCGGGTGTCAGGTGCCCAGTGGCGGCTTCCCGGGCCCAGGACTGGTAGCCACGCGCCTGGAACTGGTAGCTTAGCCGCTGCACATAAGGCAGTTCCGGCCGGTAGTTGTGGATGTAGAGGTAGCGGTGACTCATGAGCGAGCGCATCATGTCATAACGCTCGTCCATGCGGTCGCGTGTGCAGAAAACATACTCGTTTGGCGGACTCTTCGCCGCACCGGCAAAGGCGCGGCCCATCATGTAGTCCGGAATTTTCACTCCCGCCAGCGAGAGAACGGTTGGGGCAAAGTCCACGAAGCTCACAGGCTCTTTGATCCGGGAACCGGGTGCGGCTGGCGCCAGGTGCCGCCACTTGGGAGGAAAATAGACGATCAACGGCACATGAGTGCCGCTGCGCTGAAGGAAGCGCTTGCTGCGAGGGACCACGCCGCCGTTGTCCGCGTAGTAGAATACAATGGTGTTGTCGGCCAAACCGCTCTGCTCGAGGTCCCTAAGCTTGGCGCCGACTTGCGCATCCATCAGCGCGATGTGGTTGTAGTGGCGCGCCCAGTCGGCGCGAATTTCCGGCGTGTCCGGTTGATAGGGCGGAATGCGCACTTTTGCGGGGTCCGTGGGCGGGAAATCGAGGGTCTGTTCCTCGACGGGGAACAGGCAGCTTTCGTGGGTGACTTCGTGGTTGAACACGCTGAAGAACGGCTGCTTTGGATTGGATCGGTTGCGCCAGTGCGCATTCCTGCTCGAGGCGTCCCACGCCTCCTTCATGTCGATGGGCGCGTTGTAATCAGTCTTGGCGTTGTTCGAGGTGTAATAGCCCGCTTTGCGCAGATGCGCCGGGAAGCCCCTGAGCCAGCCGGGAATCTTCCCCTTGGCTCGCATGTGCTCCGCTGGACCGCAGGTGGCGGCGTACATGCCGGTGATCAATGTAAACCGCGAAGGGGCACAAACTGGCTGCGCGAAGCAGCGCTCGAACAGGACTCCTTTGCTGGCCAGGCGGTCGAGCGTCGGGGTACGGGCCAGCGGATCACCGTAGCAACCAAGGAAGGGACCACTGTCTTCATTGACCAGCCACAGGATGTTGGGTCGGTCGCCGGCGTTTTGGGTTGGGGAAGCCGCAGCCCTGATCGGGAGCACTGCCAGGATTAACTGACCTGACAGGAGGGCGGTCATGACCGTCCTGGTGGCGAGCCAGCGGACAACGATTCTAAGCAAGGAGGATGTGTTCATTATACGGCTATTCAGGACCAGCGACAGCAGCCATGCTGGTCCAGACAGGGCGCTTAGCCAAGCCCCGAGCATCGGCCTTCGATCCGGGACAGCGCGTTTGCAGGAAGCGACGGAGCGCCGGCTTCAGCCGGCATATGCGCCCCGGGCAGCGCCAGCCGGCTAAAGCCGGCGCTCCGACTGCCCGTTAATGCCTACGCGCTGGATCCGGGAGAAGTCGAGCTTGAACTCGACTTCGACAAGATACGCCGACTGGCGGCGACGGCACAGAGACCGGCGCTGTATCGAACCGCTCGATCGGCGGTGGGGGCGATCCTTTACTTGGAATTGGCGGCCGAGTACTGAGAGATGGCGCGCATGTATTGGGCGCGCTCAAAAGCGCTTGGGTCGGGGCAGTTCTTCTGGCTGAGGCTGCCCTTTAGCTGGGTGACGGATTCGTATTCGTGCTCCTCCATCCAGGCGATCAGGTCGCGTTCAATGACCCCGATCTGGCGCACGCCATGCCGGATTAGCGCAGAGCAGAGCATGGTGATGTCGGCTCCGGCCATGAGCATCTTTAGCACATCGGTGGCGCGGTGGACGCCACTGGTGGCGGCCAGACTAGGACGTATCTTACCGTAGAGCAGCGCGATCCAGCGCAAGGGGACACGCATGGCCATGGGCGTGCTCAACAGAATGTTGGGCTTCACTTCGAGCGCCTCCAGGTCAATGTCCGGTTGGTAGAAGCGGTTGAACAGGACCAGCCCATTCGCGCCGGCCTGATCGAGGCGCTTCGCCATGTTGGCGAAATTGGTGAAAAACGGGCTGAGCTTGACCGCGACGGGGATGGTGACCGCCGCCTTGACTGCCTTGAGGATGTCGAGGTACGTCTGCTCGATTTCATCGGAACTGAGGTCCATGTCCGTGGGGATGTAATAGATATTCAGCTCCAGGGCATCGGCCCCGGCCTGTTGAATGCCTTTGGCATAATCCGTCCAACCGCCCGTTGACGAGCCGTTGAGGCTGGCGATGACCGGTATTCGCACTGCCTTCTTGGCGTTGGCAATGTGCTGGAGATACTCTTCGGGCCCGAGGCGGAATTCCTTCGGCTCCGGGAAGTAGGTGAGCGCTTCGGCGAAGCTCTCGGTGCCATGCTCCATGTGATGGTCCAGTTCGTCGCGGTCCTGGCGCAGTTGCTCCTCGAACAGGGAGTAGAGGACCACAGCCGACGCCCCGGCGTCCTCCATCTGTTTGATGCCGTCAATCTCTTCCGACAGGGGAGAGGCCGCGGGGACCAGCGGCGTGCGAAGCTTTAATCCGAGATAGGTTGTCTTTAGATCCATAAGCCTGAGTCGTTATGAGTTAAGGTTGTTGGTCCACGGTGGTGGCGGGCTTGGGCTGCGTGCCCGCACCGTTGCCGCCATTGGGTTTGAGTCCCGCCAGGTATTGGTAGTAAGCCCAGCGGCGTTCGGCGTCCGTCTGCGCCTGAGCAAAGAACTTCTTCGCGTCCTCCGGCTTGCTCTTGGTGAGCATCTTGAACCGGTTCTCCGAGAGCAGATAGTCCTGCACCTTGGCTTTGGCCGCCTGGGAATCCAGCTGCAGCGGATTCTCGCCCCGCTCGGCACGACGCGGATCGTAGCGGTAAAGGAGCCACTGGCCGGACTCAACCGCCAGCCGTTGCTGGCGGGCACCCGCGCCGCGGTCCAGGTCAATACCGTGGGCGATGCAATGGCTGTAGGCGATGATGATAGAGGGGCCAGAATAGGACTCGGCTTCAATGAACGCCTTGAGGGTATGCTCGTCCTTGGCACCCATCGCCACGCTGGCCACATACACGGAGCCGTAACCCATGGCAATGAGGCCAAGGTCTTTCTTCCGCAGTGGCTTGCCGCCGGCGGCAAACTTCGCCACCGCTCCGCGCGGCGTGGACTTCGAACACTGCCCGCCGGTGTTGGAATAGACTTCGGTATCCAGCACGAGGACGTTGATGTCGCGCCCGCTGGCGAGAACGTGGTCGAGGCCGCCGTAGCCGATGTCGTAGGCCCAGCCATCGCCGCCGATGATCCAGACGCTGCGGCGGATCAGGTTGTCCGCGATGGCGAGCAGCATCTTGGCTTCGCTGCTCGTGTCGGTGGCCAGCTTCCGCTTGAGCGCAGCGACGCGTTCGCGCTGGTCGTAGATGCCCGCTTCGTCGGTCTGGTTGGCATTGATGAGCGCGCTGACGAATTCATCGCCCAGTTTCGGGGCGAGCTTCTGAAGCAGCTCGCAGGCAAACTCCTTCTGCTTGTCAATGGAAGCGCGGAAGCCCAGGCCAAACTCGGCATTGTCCTCGAACAGGGAATTGTTCCAGGTTGGGCCGCGACCTTCCTTGTTCTTTGTGTAAGGCGTGGTAGGCAGGTTGCCGCCGTAGATCGAGGAGCAGCCGGTCGCGTTGCCCGCGACAATGCGGTCGCCGAACAGCTGGGTGAGCAGTTTCAGATAAGGCGTCTCGCCGCAGCCACCGCAGGCGCCGCTGTATTCGAAGAGCGGCTGCATGACCTGCATCTGGCGAAGTTGTGTCACCTTGAGCTTGCGGCGGTCGAACTCCGGCAGGGCGAGGAAGAAGTTGTAATTGTCGCGCTCGCTAAAGCGGATGGGAGGTTGCGGCCGCATGTTAATGGCCTTGAGCTTGGCTTCGGTCTTGTTCTTGGCCGGGCACACCTCAACGCACAGGCAGCAGCCGGTGCAATCCTCGGGTGCAACCTGGAGGGTCCATTTCAAACCCTTCCACTCCGGAGAGCGGGCGTCGGTGCTCTTGAATGTGGCGGGCGCACCTTGCAGGTGCTTCGCGTCGTAGACCTTCATGCGGATGCAGGCGTGCGGGCAGATGGCCACGCACTTGCCGCACTGGATGCAGGTCTTCTCGTCCCAGACCGGAATTTCCAGCGCCAGGTTGCGCTTCTCGTAGCGAGAGGTGCCGGTCGGGAAGGTGCCGTCAGGATTAAACGCGCTGACCGGCAAGGATTCGCCGCGGTTGCCGTAAATGACGCCGAGGGTTTCAGCGATTTCCTTCGGGGCGTCGGCGGTGAATGGCGTGGGAAGCTCCTTCGTGCTGCTAACCTGGGCGGGGATCTTCACCTCGTGGAGGTTGGTCAGGGTCTGGTCCACTGCGGCAATGTTCTTCTTGACCACTTCCTCGCCTTTGCGGCCATAGGTCTTCTTGATGGTGTACTTGATCTGCTCGATGGCCTCATCGCGCGGGAGCACTCCGGAGAGGGCAAAGAAGCAGGTCTGCATGATGGTGTTAATGCGGGCGCCCATGCCCGTAGCCTTGGCTACGCTGATCGCGTCAATGACGTAGAACTTCACCTTCTTCTTGATCAGGCTTTTCTGGACGGGGCGGGGGAGCTGATCCCAGATTTCGCCTGGCCCGTAGTGAGTGTTGAGCAGGAAAGCCCCACCAGGCACGAGGTCCTGGAGCATGTCGTAGCGGTCCAGGAAGATCGGTTGGTGGCAGGCGACGAAGTTGGCCTTGGTGACCAGGTAGATGGAGCGGATTGGCTTGGGACCGAACCGCAGGTGAGAAATGGTCACCGCGCCGGCCTTCTTGGAGTCGTAGACGAAGTAGCCCTGGGCGTAGTTGTCGGTGTTCTCCCCGATGATCTTGATCGAGTTCTTGTTGGCTCCAACCGTACCGTCCGAGCCAAGGCCATAGAACAGAGCACGGACGACCTTATCCGACTCGGTCGAGAAGTCCGGATCGCACGCCAGACTGGTCTGGGAGACATCGTCCTCGATTCCCACGGTGAAGTGATTTTTCGGGCTGGCCGCAGCCAGGTTGTCGAACACCGCCTTCACCATGGCCGGTGTGAAATCTTTCGAAGACAGTCCGTAGCGACCGCCGACAACCTTCGGCATGCTCTTGAGCTTGCCCCAACCTGCCGCCAGGCTCTCGTTCAGCGCCGTCACCACATCCAAGTAGAGTGGCTCGCCCAACGCGCCGGATTCCTTGGTCCGGTCCAGCACCGCAATTGACTTCACGCTGGCTGGCATCGCCTCAATGAACCGCTTCACGCAGAATGGCCGGAACAGCCGCACCTTCAGAACGCCGACCTTTGCGCCGCGTTCGTTGAGGTATTCCACCGCCTCATGCGCTGTTTCGCTACCCGAACCCATGATGACCAGCAGGCGCTCCGCGTTCGGGTCGCCGACGTATTGGAAGGGCTGGTATTGACGGCCGGTAACGGCGGCAAACTTGTCCATCACTTTGGCGGTGATGTCCGCGCACTTGGCGTAGAAGGGATTGCACGCCTCGCGCGCCTGGAAGAACACGTCCGGATTCTGCGCCGAGCCGCGCAGCACCGGCCGTTCGGGGTTCATCGCGCGCTGGCGGTGAGCGATCACGAAGTCCTCGTTGATCACCTGGCGGATAATGTTCTCATCCACCAGCTCGATCTTCGAAACTTCGTGCGAAGTGCGGAACCCGTCAAAGAAGTGCAGGAAGGGGATTCGACTCTCGAGCGTTGCCTCCTGCGCGATCAGCGCGAAGTCCATCGCCTCCTGCACGCTGGCCGAGCTAAGCAACGCGAACCCGGTGGTGCGGGCGTGCATCACGTCGCTGTGATCGCCAAAAATGGACAGCGCATGGGTGGCCAATGTGCGGGCGGTGATGTGGAACACGGTCGGGGTCAGCTCGCCGGCGATCTTAAACATGTTGGGCACCTTGAGCAGCAAGCCCTGGGAAGCAGTGAAAGTGCAGGTCAGCGCGCCGGTCTGGAGCGCGCCGTGCACGGCACCCGCCGCGCCCCCTTCGCTTTGCATCTCCACCACCGATGGCACGGTGCCCCAGAGGTTTTTGATGCCTTCGGACGCCCACTGGTCGCACCACTCGCCCATGTTCGAGGAGGGGGTGATGGGGTAGATGCCCATCACTTCGTTGCAGCGGTAAGCCACGTAGGCGACCGCCTCATTGCCATCAATCGTTGTATAGGTTTTGTTCATGTTGCTAGAGTGCTAAATCACTAAAGTCGTTCGTTCGTTCACGGAAACTGACTGGTGTCCGTGGCGGTCTCCCCGCGAGAATTGCGAATCCTCGGTCCCGGCGGCAGCAATGTGCCCGGGCGCTCGCCCAGGCACTTCACCGCCATTGGCAAAACTTCACCCTATTTTGCGCGCAATCCCGCCCGGTAGGCAAACAGAAAACGGTGTCGCCAAAAGAGGTCCATCACGGATTCTCGGAAAGCGCCAACGGTGATTGCCACCCGCACAACCCAGATGGACTATCTCACTTCCTGACCCGCGCACTGTCCATATTCTGGAGACGGCAAGAGAGATAAGTATGCAGCCCTTATGACCAGACGCTGCAGGCTTCGCGTGAAACCCGCATTCATTGGGCACCACTCGCGCGACGCCCTCAGAGCTTCATCTCAATGACGCACTCAGACTCGCCGACGGGGGTGCGAACCTCGAAGCCGACCTTCTTGCACATCTGCTGCATTTCCTTGTTCTCGCGCAGGGTGTAGGCGACCAGCCGGGTGAGCTTCTCGATCTTGGCGATCTGGATGAGGCGCTGGGTCAGCTCCGTGCCCAGGCCTTTACGTTGGCATTGGTCGGTCACTACGACGGCGAACTCACCGACGCTGGTGCTGTGCAGCTTGCTGAGCCGCGCCACGGCGACGATCTCCAACTGGCCTTCCCCGTTCTTGTGCTCGGCGACAAGCGCGATTTCGCGGTCGTAGTCGTTGAAGCAAATGCGGATGAGGCGGGTGTGGGCAACGCGCTGCTGGAGCTTGAGCGGACTGAAGTAGCGCAGGTAGACGCTGCGCTCGGAGAGGCCCTCGTGGAACTTGACGATGACCGGCTCATCCTCGGGGCGGATAGGGCGAATGGTCACCTTGCGGCCATCCTTCATCTTCCAGCCGCCAACGTATTGAGTCGGGTAGGGCCGAATGGCCAGCTTGGGCAGTTGCTCCTCGGTGGTTTTGGGATCGTGGAGGATGACGCGGGCATCGAGCGCAACGAGGTCATCGCTGGAGGCAAAGAGCGGGTTGATGTCAATTTCCTTGATCCAGCGTTGCTCGGCGACGAGCTGGCTGAAGCCGACCATGAGTTTCTCGAGGGCAGCCAGGTCCACGGGTTTGCGGCCGCGCACGCCTTTGAGGGCGTGATAAATCTTGGTGCGCTCCATCATGCGGCGAGCGAGGGTGGTATTGAGCGGCGGCAGCGACAAGGCTTTGTCCTTGAACACTTCAACTAGCTGGCCGCCCATGCCGAACAGCAGCACCGGTCCAAATTGCGGGTCTATGCTGCTGCCCAGGATGATCTCGTAGCCGTCGCCGAGCTTGATCATCTTCTGAACGGTGACGCCCTGGAAGTGTTCAGCGCCCTTCTTCTGGGTGACCGAGGTTCTGATGTCGTTGAACGCCCGGCGCACGTCAGCCTCGTCCTTGAGGTTCAATTGGACGCCGCCGACATCGGTCTTATGGGTGATGGTTTCCGAGTAGAGCTTGAGGACGGCAGGGAAGCCGATTTCCCTAGCGAGCGCGGCAGCCTCCGCCTCGGTCTTCGCGATCTTGGTGATGACGGTTGGGATGCCGTAGCAATCGAGGAGTTCTTTGGACTCCGCCTCGGTGAGGATGGTGCGGCCAGCTTTCTTAACGGCCTCCACCAGTTTCTGGGCCTTGGCCCGGCCGGATTCGAGGTCGGCGGGATCGGCAGAAGGCAGGGGCGTTTCGTAAAGGGCGCGCAAGTTCTCGGCGTATTGCCACATGGACGAGAAGACCATCGCGGCAGTATCGGGATACGCGAAGGTCGGGATGTCAGCGCGGTTGAGGATGGCCTCGCCGGCGGCGATCTCATCGCCTCCCATCCAACTGGCCAGCACTGGTTTGCCCTCGATGTGGCCGAAAGCCTTGAGCTTCTCGGCGGTGGCAGTGGCATCGGTCATGGCCTGGGGAGTGAGGATGACCAGCAGGCCGTCGTTATTCGGATCCCGGCCAGCCACTTCGAGGGTCTTTGCGTAAAGTTCCGCGCTGGCGTCTCCAATAACGTCAATGGGATTGTTATGGCTCCAGACCGCCGGCAGGAACTTGTTCAACTCTTCCATCGTTTCCTTGGACACCTCGGCCAGGGCGCCACCACTGGTCAACAACGCATCGGTGGCCAACACGCCTGGCCCGCCAGCGTTGGTGATGATGGTGAGCCGGTTGCCCTGGGGGCGGGGCTGCTTGGCGAGGACTTCGGACATGTGGAACAGGTCGGAAATAGTGTCCACGCGCAGCACGCCGCAGCGTTTGAAGGCCGCCTCGAGAACGTCGTCTGAGCCGGTGAGCGAACCGGTGTGAGATGCAGCAGCCTTGGCGGCGCCCTCGGTGCGGCCGGGCTTAATGACAATAATCGGCTTGGTCAAGGCCACCTCGCGGGCGGCGGACAGGAAGGCCCGGGCATCGCCGATGGTCTCCATATAGAGGACGATGCTCTTGGTATTCGGATCATCGCCATAGTAGCTGATGAGGTCGCCCCAGCCCACGTCGAGCATCGAGCCGATGGAGACGAAGGCGCTGAAGCCGACCATTTCGCGCAGGGACCAGTCGAGCACGGCGGTGCACAAAGCGCCGGATTGGCTGATGAAAGCAACGTTGCCGCGGCGGGCGATACCGGCGGCGAAGGTGGCATTGACGCCGCTGATGGGGTTCATCACTCCCAGGCAGTTCGGGCCGACGAGCCGCATGTTGCCGCGACGGACATGGGCCAGCAACTGCCGCTCGAGCTCAACCCCTGCCGGACCTGTTTCCTTGAAGCCCGCGGAAATCACCACCGCGCCGGGAATGCCCAGGTCAGCGGCCTCGCCAATAATACCGGGGATAATCGCGGCCGGTGTGGTGACCACGACCAGGTCAGGCTTCTCCGGAAGGCTAGCCAGCTTGGGGTAGGCCTTGATACCGAGCACGCTGGGGCGGGTGGGGTTGACCGGATAGATGGGGCCGCCGAAGGGCGTGTTCATCAGGTTCCACAGGACAGTGCGACCGACGCTGCCGGGCTTTTCGGTAGCCCCGACGACCGCAACCGATTTCGGCATGAAGATGGCATCCAGCGGATGGCGGTCCATTTGACGGTCGGCGGAGCTAAACGGCTTTTGAATGGTAGAGGTTACGGGCGTATTCATTGGGAATTTGTAGTGCTGAATGTGATGAGTTGTTGCTGGAAGTCGGCGACAAAGCGCCTCTTTCCACGAGTTAAAATCCTATGGCCCTCAGCCCGCAGCCGCCGGCTCAAGCCGCTAATGCCGCCGGGATACTTGGCGTTAAGTTCACCGCCGGTCTTTAGCGTGCGCCAATACGGGGTTACGGCTTTTTGTCCGGCCGCCGCCGCTTCCTGGGCGGCGTTAGCGGCAATCCATGCGAAGATTCCTGTGGTCATGGGACAGCCGATGGTGGCTCGGTGCTTTCGGGCAAGAGCGGCGCGAATCTCGTTGATGGTCGTAAGCTTGCCACGCGGCACACGCTTCATCAGCGCATCCACCTCCAGAGGAGCCGGGATAACGACAGTGCCGCGGCCCCACCGTGCGCTCATTCCGGGCGCGATCTTAACCACTCGCGGCAGGCCTTTGCTGTCCGCGAGTTTCTCCCGCCATGATGTGCGTTTCCTCATTCTGGAAATGGAGCAACCGACTGCAGTCTGCCGGCGGGACGTAGGCCCGACTTCACCGGCGTTGGCAAATCTTCACCATATATTGCGCGGTGACCGGGCCATTAGCAAAGCAAAAACAAATGGCATGCAAATGCCGGCTTAGGTGATGATCCAGCAGTTTAGGTGCGGAACAAAACGCCTTCGCGTTTGAACATCGCCACAGCGGCCGCCAGGGCGCCGGCAGCGTATATGCAGGTCGAGGCGAAGATCAACGCGATGTAGTTCCAATGAAAGGTGCCGGAGAGAATTTCCTTGCTCACGAGGCTGAGGTTCACCACCGGGATAACCGCCAGGCGGCTGTTAAGCTCCACGCCGGGCAGCATCGACGCCACCGCCGGCATGATGGTGACGAGCAGCAGCGGCTGCAAGTAACTGTGCGCCTCCTTGGTGGTGCGGGAGAACAAGCCAATCGCCAGCATTACGGCGGAAAAGAGCAGGGCCATCGGCAGCATCATCACAAACACGGCTGCCAGGGAGGACAGGTCCATCGTCAGGGGCAGGGGCAGCGCTTCGCGGCCCCCGCCGGTGGCCAATCGCTTAACCAGCGCAAAGGACGCCCCCAGGCTGCAGAGCGACAGCAAGGTGGTGACGAGCGAAGCGGTCAGCACCATCAGGCATTTCCCGTACACCAAGTGCGTGCGGGCAACCGGACTGCACAAGAGAGTCTCTATTGTCCCGCGCTCCTTTTCGCCGGCGGTCAAATCAACGGAAGGGTAAATCGCGCCGGTCATGCACATCAGAATAAGGAGGTAGGGGATAAACGCTCCAAGAAGATTGCCACTGACTTTCTTGGGCGGCGCCACGTTAGTCTGTCGTATGTCGAAGGGCTTGAGCAACCGCTCAGGGAAGTTGTGCGCGGCGAGGCGCTTGCTCAACGTTCGGTCGCTCAACTGGCGAAAGAACTCCTCGATTGGCTGCGCCCCGAAGGAGGATTTCATCTCCCCTTCGTAAATGTAAATGTGCACCGTCTTCTTCTCTCCGGTGCGAAGGGCATCGTCGAACCCGGCGGGAATCTCGACGGCGGCACGAACCTTCTTGTTCGATATCAAATTGGTGTAGTCCTGGCTGGCAGGGACGACCTGAATCGTCTTCAGCGCGCGCAATGCGGCCAGGGTCTGCGTAGAATCCTCGCCGCCGAGCACCATAACCCTGGGGATCTCTTGCTGCGCTTGAGTTACCAGCCGGACCGCCAGCACTCCCATGCCCAGCGTGAGCGCCGGGATGGCGATCAACGGCACCACGATCATCGAGATAATTGTCCGCCGGTCCCGCAGCGAATCGAGCAGCTCCTTTCGATAAACAACGCCAACGCTGCGCAAGGTCGTCATTTCTCCTCCACCAGCTTCACAAATACGTCGTCCAGGTCCTGCGCGCCCGTCTGCTCTCGCAGTTCTGCCAGCGTGCCCTCGGCCATCATGCGCCCGTTGTGAATGATGGCGATCCGGTCACAGAGCTTCTCGGCTTCGCGCATCACGTGCGTGGAGAAGATGACCGTCTTGCCGCGCGCGCGACAATCATGGATGAAGCCGACCACCGTTCGCGCCGTCAACACGTCCAGGCCGTGGGTTGGCTCGTCGAAGATCATCACCGGCGGGTCATGCACCAGTGTGCGGGCGATTGAGACCTTTTGTTTCATGCCGCTAGAGAGTTGGTCGCAGCGGCGATGCCGGAATTCATCCATGTCCAGCGTTGCGAAGATGCTTTCCAGACGCTCGCGCAAGACCAGCTCCGCCACGCCGTGCAACCGGCCGAAATACTCGACCGTTTCCTGGGCGGTCAGCCGCCCGTAAAGCGCCGTAGCGGTCGAGAGAAAACCAATGTGTGCGCGCACGCGTTCCGGCTCCGCGGTTACATCGAAACCGGCGACACGGGCGGTGCCGGAGGTGGGTTGGAGAATGGTGCCTAACAGGCGCAGGCAGGTTGTCTTCCCGGCACCGTTGACGCCGAGCAGGCCAAATATTTGTCCCGGTTCGCAGTGAAAACTGACATCGTCCACGGCCCGGATTTGGCCGCGCTTCTTATCGGGGAAGATCTTGGTCAGTCGGCTAGCTTCGATCATGAAGAGCGCCGGGCAGGGATTGAGAGCCGCATCATCTGCAAGAGGATAAGGACGACTGAGGCGGCACACAAGCCGGCAGTCCAGCGGCGATGCTCCAGGGCGAACTTACCCGGCCTGTCCAATGTTCAGCTCGTGCCCAGCAACTGAGCGCGATACTCGGTAGGCGACTGGCCGAGGATCTTCTTGAATACCCGGTTGAAGTGGGTCAGGGACTGAAAGCCGACCTCGAAAGCAATCTCGCTCACGCGCAAATTCGGGTTGAGCAGAAGGTTCTTGGCCTTCTCGATGCGCACGCGCGAGAGGTAGTCCGTGAAGTTAATGCCAGTAACCTGTTTGAACATCTTGCAGAAGTAGAAGGTGCTGGTATTGACGGCTCGAGCAACGTGTCCGAGGCGGAGGTGCTCAGTTTGGTGCTGCTGGATGTACTCTTTGGCGCGGGTGATCACTGGAGGCTCGGCGTTCTCTTGTTGGAGGACAACCTGGTTGCTGAGCATCGAGAGGTGCTGCGCAAAGATGCTGAGAAGTCTCACGACCGCCTCGTGCTTCTTGTTAGGCACTACGCGGGTGGCGAAATAGGCCCGCTCAAGCTTGCGGGGATCCGCATTCACGCCCCATTCGGAGACCAGGCGAAGCGTGCGTTGGAACTGCTTTCGGCTGGGGGCCTTGCGGAAAAGCTGGCCCGTCTGCAGGAAGCCGATCAGGCGATCGCCCAGACGCACCGGCACCGCGGTGTCGCATAGGCCCGCGGGACAATTTACGGTGTGCGCTTCGTCCACCGCGCCGGCCGCCAGTCTTTCCTGGACCTGCAAGCAGGAGGCGCAGGCACGGCTGGTTTCCACTACCAGGGCGCAGAAGGGGCTTTCGTTGCGATGACCATGATGGGGAAGCTGCCAGGATTCCACCGCTCTCAACGCCACGGGCAGGCCTGTGGCCTCGGTAAAGGCGCGCTCGTAATCCTGGAAGATCTTGGAATTGCTCAGCGCCTCGACCAGATTGCGGTCCGCATTGATTCCACTGCTGCCGCGGGACCTCAGCGCCGGCTCCCTGGCTTGAGCGTCCCGGGCGCTGCGCCGCCCCCGCCCGGCACGCCCGGGAGCAGGGGCGGCATCTCCCCCGTCGCCTTCCAAAGCATGCCGAGCAAATGTTGTTTGCATTGACGCAAATTACGAGAACACGGAGAAGGTGTCAATCAGGGCCACAACGTGGTGGCTGTCCACGTACAGCCTATCTCTGCCACCAGGTAGCGGCGGGCATCCTGCCTGACCTGAGGGGAGATATCTTGCCGCTTGGATCGTGGAAGACCAAGCTGCACTGACACCAAAATTGTTCAGACCACGACAGAAAAAGGCGTGGTCTTGCCTCAAAGTCTGTGATCCCCGCAGCTGGTCTAAACGCTCCACCCCTTCCGGTACTTGCGGCGGAAGTAACGATTGAGTTCGGGCAGGTTGGAGCAGCGCATCTTGCGGTCGTTCCATCCGACATTGGCGCCATCGTGCCAGTGAATTCTGAGCCAAAGTCCGCTATTCGTACCTGAGCGCTTGAATTGGATCAAGGCGGGCCGCTTTGAGCGCGGGGAAGAGCCCGGCGCAGACTCCCACGGCGGCACTGAAGGCAACGGCGACAATCATGGCGGCCGGGGTGATGACCGGCGCGTTGGCCGTTGGGCTGATCTGCTCCAGCACTCTCACAAAGCCGTAGGACGCTACCACGCCCAATGCCGCGCCGAGCAGAGCAATGACGATGCTCTCGACGAGCACCTGGGTAAAGACGGACAGACCGGTCGCGCCAACCGCCTTGCAGATGCCGATCTCGCGGATGCGTTCGTTGATGCTGGCGAGCATGATGTTCATGATGCCGATTCCGCCCACGAGCAGGCTGATTGCCGCAATGACCCCACCACTCATGCGCGCGTTGCGAATTTGCTTATCAATGGCCTCCATTTGGTTTTCCTGGGTGCGGAACCGGAAATCCTCAATGCCGCGATGCGTCAGCATGAGGACATTGCGGGTCTGCTGCAGTGCCGCCTCCATTTGGTCGAGTCCGGTTACCTTTAGGCCAATGTCGTCAAGCCGATTGTCCGGGATGCCGCTCTCGTCCCCGGCGGAGCGGAACCGGACCCAGGCGGTGTTGAGCGGCATGTATATGGTCTCATTCTTATGGTCGAAGGCCCAATTGCCGCTTCGGTGCCGGGCTTTCAGCCGGGCGGGGCCGGACTGCGGTCCGCTCGGCCGCTGCCCGGCCAACTCGCGCTCTTTCCTTGCCTGTTCGCTCTCGTAGCGGGTGAACATGCCCACAATTGTGAAGGGCTGCCCGTTGAGGTTGATGCTCTCGCCGACCGGGATGATCTCACGCCCGATTTGCTCCGGCGACCCGAACAGCTCGTCGCGAACGGCAGTGCCGATGACGCAAACCGGGTTGGCGTTTTCCTCGTCCAGGTCGGTGAAGAAACGACCATGCTCCAGCGTATGGAGGTAAACCTCCATGGCGGCCGGCCATACGCCGGCGGCGTCCCAGGCCCGGAACGTCTTGTCGCCCCGGGTCACGATCACGTCATCCACATCCATCTTGGGCGACACCAAACGCATGAGCGGAGCGCTGCTGCGCAGCGCCGTGACGTCAACCATGGTGTTGCCTGGCGCCTGATCGGCCAGATGTTCCTGCTCGGCGGGCACGTCCTGGTCGTCCACGTTGACCCGGTCCGCGCCACCCATGGCGATCATGGTCTCCCGCATGCCGTTCTCCATGCCCTTGATGATTGCGGCAAAGCCAACCAGGCTGGCAACGCCGAGAATGATGCCCAGCATGGTCAACAGGGAGCGGAACTTGTGTGCCCACACTTCCTTGAGGCCGACGACGATGGTGTTAGGCAGGATCATTCGTACCGTAACGCCTGTATGGGATTGAGGTTAGCCGCTTTGATCGCCGGGAAGATCCCCGCCAGAATTCCGACCAGTACGCTGGCGCCGAAGGCCACCATGAGCGCGGTCAGGCCGACGATGGGCGCGTTTTCCGTCGGGGAGATCAGGCTGAGCAAGTCCACCAGGGCGAAGGAGGCGGCCAGACCAACCAGACCACCAAGGATGGCAATCACCACGGATTCAACGAGGATTTGGACAAAGACGTCGCCGGTGGAGGCGCCGACAGATTTGCGGATCCCGATTTCGCGCACGCGTTCCGAGATGCTGGCCAGCATGATGTTCATGATGCCAATGCCACCAACCAGCAGGCTGATCCCGGCGATGAGGCCGCCGCTCCACCGGGCGTTGCGGATGAAGGTGTTGATTTGGTCGGCCCAGTCCTCCTGAGTTCGGAAACCGAAGTCTTCGATGCCTTTGTGGGTGGACATGAGGACGTTGCGAATCTGCTGCAACGCCTCCGACAGCAGGTCCACGCTGGCGATCTTCACCGACAAGCCCGAGAGCCGCGGGTCGCCGCTTGTGCTGGTAATGGTACGGCTGCCGCCACCAGAAGACAGCATAACCTGGGTCGCTCCGGACCGGAACTTCATCCACACCGTGTTCAGGGGGATGAAGACCGTGGCGTTCTTGAGGTAGAAAACGAAGCTGCTGCCCCGCCGAGTGCTGCCCCAGCCGCGACTGCGAACGACGCCTCCCGCCTGCTGCTGGCCGGCCTGGCTTTGGGCGAGCAACCGCGCCTTGCGGTCCTGCTCGCTCTCGTAGTGCTGGAACATGCCCACGATCGTGAAGGGCACGCCATTGATGAAAAGGGTTTCACCGATCGGGATGATTTCGCGGCCAATCTTCTCCGGCGCGCCCCACAATTCGTCACGCGCGGCGGTACCGATGACGCAGACGTTGCGGGCCATTTCATCATCCAGCTCGTTGAACATCCGGCCGTGCTCGACCACGTGCTCATATAGCTCCAAGGCTGCAGGCCAAACGCCAACGCAATTCCAGGGTCGGAAGCTCTTCCCCTTGGCCGTGAGGGTGGCGGAGATGCGCATTTCCGGCGAGAAGCGCGTCACCAACGGGGCGCTTTGTTGCAGAGCCTGCACGTCGTTGATGGTGATGCCGACGGCCTGGTCGGAGAGATGGCGCTGCTCAATCGGGAGGTTCTGTGGTTCGATGCTCACCCGTTCCAGCCCGCCGATGGCCACCAGCGCCTCTTTGGCTCCCTTCTCCATGCCCGCCACCAGGGCCGACATAGCTACGAGACTGGAGACGCCAAGAATGATTCCCAGCATCGTCAGCAGCGACCGGAACTTGTGCGCCCAAATCTCCCGCATGCCCGCGAGGATGGTGATGCCAAGCTGCCCCCAGGAATGCTGGAACACCTCAGGTGAGGTATTGGCCCGCCGCGCGCTCATGGCTGTGCCGGCACCGTCGCGCCGGCGGATTGCCCCGGACCCGCCAGCCCGGCCAGGGTCAAATCCACCTGGGCCGCGATCTTGCCGTCGCGGATCTCTATGCGACGCGGTGTGACCGCGGCAATCTCAGGGTCGTGGGTGACCAGCACGATCGTGCGGCCCTCCTGGCTGAGCTTGCGGAAGAGTTGCAGGATGGCGTCTCCGGTATGCGAGTCGAGATTGCCGGTTGGCTCGTCGGCGAAGATGATTCGCGGGTTGTTGACGAGGGCCCGCGCGATGGCGGCGCGCTGTTGCTGCCCCCCCGAGAGCTGGCTGGGACGGTGCCTGGCGCGGTTGGCCATGTCCACCAGCCTTAAGGCTTCCGCGGCCCGCGCGCGCCGCTCCCGCGCGGAGATGCCGCTATAGATCATCGGCAGCTCGACATTCTGGACAACATTTAGCTTCGGCAGCAGGTTGAAGAACTGAAACACGAACCCGATTTTCTGGTTGCGGATGGCTGCAAGCTGCCGCGAAGTGGCATCCTGAATCATCACCCCGTCAAGCTGGATCGTCCCCTTGCTGGGCGAGTCCAGGCACCCCAGGATGTGCATCAAGGTGGACTTCCCGCTGCCTGACGGACCGATAATGGAGATAAACTCGCCTTCCCCAATGTCGAGGCTAACGTCGTCGAGCGCCCGGATTTCCTCATCGCCAAGGTGGTAAACCTTGCTGACGTTGCGGACTTCGACCAATGCCATGGGCGTGATGCGTGAAGGGTGAAACGCGGACCAGCTCAACGCGAGGCGCTGCCCGCGCTCGGACCGGGGCCTTTTTTACCGGGTGGCCGGTCGGTTTTTCCGGCGCCTGCCGGCGCGCGCTCGGAGGCGGTATTGAGGTTGGTGCCGGAACCGCCTGCGCCCTCGCTACCGCCTTTGCGTTGCGCAGTCGCTTTCCCCGCCTTGTTCTCACGTGCTTCTTTGGGCAGCTCCAGCGCGACGACCTCGCCTTCCTTGAGGCCATCCTGTATTTCCGCATAAAAGAAATCCGAAACGCCCACCTTCACGTTGCGCTTCTGGAACGTCTCTCCCTGCTGCACGTAAACAAAGCGCTCCATCTGGCCGCCTTCCGACATTTTCTCCGTAAACACCGCGGCCAGGGGCACGGCTGTCACGTTGTCCGCTGACGCCACGGGGATCTGAACGTTCGCGGTCATGCCCGGGCGAATGCGGGGGTCGACATTTTTCAACAGGATGCGGGCGGGGTAGCCCTTAATATTGTTCTTGATGGTGGCTTGGGGAAAGACGCGCTCCACCAGGCCCGTGACGCTCAAGCCCGGCACCGCCTCCACCGTCACCTCGACCATCCCACCTACTTTGAGCCGGGGCACATCCGCCTGGTTGACCTGCGCGTTGATGATCATCGAGTTAAGGTCGGCGATGGTGAGCACCTCGGTGCCGCTGTTGAAGCCGCCCGAGCCGGACACCGCCTGACCCATCGAGACCGGCCGGGTCAACACGGTGCAGGCAAACGGGGCCCGCACCTCGGTTTTGGTCAGCTGCTCATCGGTCAGAGCCAGGTCGCGCTCCGTGCGTTCAAGAGCGTTCTTGGCCAGGTCGTAGGTGGTCTTGGTGTCGTCGTATAGCTCCTGTGAAATGAGTTTCTCGGCCAGCAGTTGCTGCGCCCGCTTGTAGTCGCGCTCCGCCTTCTCCAGGCTCAGCTTCGCCTTCTCAATATCAGTCTGATTTGCAGCCCGCTGCTGTTTGAGCAGCTTGTCGTCCAGCTTGAATAGCAGGGCGTCCTTTTTAACGGAATCGCCGACATCTACCGGCAGTTCATCAATCAGCCCGTTGATTTCCGGGCGGACCGACACCTGCTCGGCGGGCGCAATCTCCCCCGCCGCATTCACCGAGAAGCTGATGTTGCGCAACTCCACCGTCGCAGTCGTGGGGCGGGTGGAGGCGACGCTGGTCTGGCTGGCCTTCTGCCAACGATTCCAGCCATAGTAACCGCCCGCTCCAAGAACTGCGATAACTATCAGAACAACGAACTTATTCATCACAATCGAGGCCACACAGACTAGTCAGGGAATAGCCCGCAAGTAAACGCCTATCTGGGTCATGCGCGCAAACAGGCCAATGAAAGCTTGCCAGACCCGGCCCTAACCGATTCTGTTCTACGCTCTTTGGACACGTATGAAGCCGTCGTATTTGATGTTATTGTTGGTGCTCAACCTCTTCTGGGGTTGCGTATATTCCGCCAACAAAGTCCTGGGGCAGTACCTTACCCCTGGCGGCATCGTCACTCTGCGCTTCGGCCTGGCGGCGCTGTGCTTCCTCCCGCTCTGGCCGCTCCTGCGCGGGCCGGCGCCGCGGGGGCGGGACCTCTTCGATGCCTGCCTCATGGGGGTGCTGCACTTCGCGCTGGGACAGCGGCTGCAGACCTACGCCAACGAGATCGGCACGGCCGGCAACTCGGCCGTCCTCATGGCCATCGAGCCCCTCTTCACATCGGCGGCGGCGGCCTTCTTCCTGCGCGAGCAGTTGGGCCCGCGCCGTCTGGCAGGTTTCGCCCTCGGGATATTTGGAGTCGCCCTCCTCAACCGTGTCTGGCGCGGTGATTTTCAATGGGCCGGCCTCGCGCCCAGCCTCATCTTTGTCTCATCTTTCGTATGCGAAGCCGCCTATTCCATCATCGGCAAACCTATTGTCGCTCGCGCCAGCGGCGCCAAGATCGTAGCCATGTCCCTGGTGGCGGGGACAGTTGCCAACCTGCTCGTTGACGGGCCAGAGACCTTTCACGCTGCCCAGAGGGTGCCAATTCAGGCCTGGTGGCTGCTTCTTGCCCTGGCCATCATCTGCACCGTCGGCGGCTACACCCTCTGGCTGATCATTATCCGCGAATGCCCTGTTAACGTCGCCGCCCTCACCATCTTCGTCCAATCCGTCTTCGGCGTCCTGATCGCCGCGCTTTGGGTCCATGAGACGCTCCACTGGGGCCATCTCTTCGGCAGCCTCAGCATCGCCGCCGGCCTGGCCCTCGGGCTCTCGCGCCAGGTCCATGGCACGCCTGGCGTGCAAGCCAGGCAGTCCGCCTGATCGAATTGCCGTGTCGGGCATGTCAGCCCACGTCCCACCTGAGGGAAACCACATTCAAGCTCACAGGGGGGCTTACAGGTGCCATTTACGTAGGTGAACAGGCCGACAGAAGGCAGACAATTGGCGCCGCCATCCATGAGAGAGCCTCCTATGCCTGGACCGAATAGCCGCCCCTGTGTGACAACGCTGTGAAACCCGTTATACCCCGGTGTGGTTCCCATGGGGGCCGACCCCCATGGGAACCACACCGGGGTCCCGCCGGATTGGCACCGTTCAATAGCCGTAGCTGACTTTGGCGTGGGGTGCCCCAGGTTTGGGGCACGGATGGAGGCAGTGGCAGGAGCCGCAGTCGGTGGATGTGACTGAATTCACACGACTTTCGGCGCATTTCTTGAACTCAGCTGCCCGGCTATGCGGCTTTACCAGTTACGGGTCAGGTTGGATTCTGCGCTATGGGCAGGCAATATTCCCAAACTTGGCACCTTAATCAGCCAATTTGTGGCCTGCGATACTGCATTCGGGCGGATCGCCAACACGGTTGATGGTGTAAGTGCCACCAGCGGGGCAGGTGGGGATTAGCTGGTTACGGAGATATGGATTGAGGTCGTCAGGCGCTGGAGTGTCAGACTCGGCCTTACTATTCTCCAAAGCCCACTGCTGTTTGGCCCCATCCAGTTGGCGAAGGTTGTTGATGCAGGCGTTCTTCTGGGCGGTCGGGCGCGGTTTGAGAAAGCTGGGAATGGCAACCGCCGAGAGGATTCCGATGGGGACACCGGCGCCTGCGGCGAGCAACTTCCCGGGATGCTGGTTGCCGTTGCCGACCACCAGCCAGCCATCGTCGGTGTTCGCCGCGACCATGTAGTTGAACGCTGGCTTGCCTGAGGTGATTAGAGATTGGAAAAAGGCTGCCTGTGGCCCGGAAGCGCCGGCTCTCGCCTGCAGAGCGGCTTGTTGTATCTTCACCATGGTCTGGCCGAAGCGCGCGCTGGTGAAGGTGAAGCTGTTTCCCTGCGCGGGCAGGTCCTGGGCGAGGCGCTGGAATTCCCGACTGTACTTCAGGCCATGCTTCTGGCCGGACTTGGCGGCGAGGACTTCATTGATGAGGGCATCGGTTGTGGCGATGAGGAGGTAGCCCTCGGTGGCGGCGACGGTAGGACGGAGTTGAAGGGGCAGCGGGAGCGGCAAAGGCCAGGTCCGCATTTTTAGCCCGGGCTGGTCGGCTCGGACGATCTGCTGTCCGCCGTTCTTGCGCAGCGCTTCGTCCAAACGGTTGAAGAGCGTGTCATCCTTGACTGTGGCAACGATAAGCAAAGAGGGTTCAGGGATTTGCAGCGGTTCGGCTTGTTCCGGCACGGGGATCCGGACCACCCTCGTGTCGTCAAGCACAACCGCGAAGCCCATTTCGCCGCCGAGCGAGGCGAGAACGCGGTCCCATTTGAGGCCGGTGGACTGCTCGAAGCTGGCAGGGATTCTGGTGAGCAACTCCTCGGCCTGGGGGAAGCCCGCCCGAGCGACTTGCTTTTGGAGAACCGCCCAGAGCATCGGGGCGTCGAGATCGCAGAAGGTGGCCAGTGCCGTGGTGGCGGGGAGCAGGTCGAGGCCGGTCAAGGCATGAGGCTTCTGGCCGAACATGTTCCAAAGGAAGCCGGAGCTCTGGCCGGGGTAATGGTGCAGGAGTAGTTTGGAATGGTAGAGGTTGGTGTCGCGGGCAACCGAACTCATGCCAAAACCGCTGACTTCCTCGATGCCACTGTGCTGGATGAGATTGGTGACCAGGCAGAGGACGCGGTCAAGGTTTTGAAGGTCTTGCTTACCGAGGTCGGGAATGGCGCCCAGCAGGCCGTGCCAAGCGGCGACCTTGCCGGAAACGCCCGCGAGCCATTGCTCGGTGCTCAGATACAGATATAGGCTGCCGCCCGGATCGAGTTGCGACGTGACCTGCGCGAAGCTGGTTCGTTCGGCTGACGCGACGCCCGGAACGGGGAGCTTCCTCGGTTCAACCTCCGACGCCTGCTCCTTCTTACAACCGACGACAACCGTGAGGGCGAGCAGGACCAGCGAAAGGACGAAGTGCACTGCGGACTGCCACTTCATAGCTATTAGTTCGCCTCGCTATGTGCCCGACCCGAACTAGCGCAGCTTCCAGGGCGAACGGTAGGGCCGGGTCAGGAGTTTGGCGGCCTCGGCGTCATCCAGGATGCGTTCCTTGTCCGCATCCCATTTGATCTTGCGCCCCACGAGCATCGAGATGAGACCAAGATGGCCGGGAAGGGCGGAATGGTGCGCGGTCTCGACGGGCGTGATGGTCGGTTGGCGCGACTTGACGCAGTCGATGAAGTTTCGGTGGTGGTTATCCGACTTGTAGAGCACGATTTTGTACCGGTCGGGCGGGATTTGAGCGAACCAATCAGGGTTGGAAGCGTCGAAGCCTCCGCGGTCCACCCATACCCAGCCCTCGGTGCCAATCCACTTGGTGCCGCCTCGAATGTCCGCATGGCCGCCAGCCATGATCATGGTGATGTCGTTCGGATACTTGAGGGTGATGCGGTATTTGGTGCAGGTGTGCCAAACGGCGGTTGGGGGAGGGAACTCGCCGTGGCCTTCGATTTCGTAAGGGCCGGAGTTGTCGAAAGCGAGGCCCCAATGCGCAATGTCGCAATGGTGGCCGACCCAGTCGAGCAACTGGCCGCCGCCGGTATTGTAATTCCAGCGCCAGTTCATGTGGACACGGCCCTCGATGTAAGGCTCCATCCTGGACGGCCCGATCCAGAATGGGTAGTCCAGCCACGCCGGCGGCTGGGTCACGCCCATCTTGTCCTTCGTCCCGGCGAAGTCGGAATGGCCGCTGGGCAGGCCCACCTCGACGCGCGTCACCTTGCCAATAAGGCCGTTGCGGACGATCTCCGCCGCCTTGCGGAATGGCGCCTGAGATCGCTGCCACGAGCCGGTCTGCCAGATGCGCTTGTGCTTCTGAACGGCTTTGACGATGGCTTGTTGCTCGGCGACAGTGCGCGCCAGCGGCTTTTCGCCATAGATGTCTTTCTTGTTCTTGGCGGCGTCGATGGCAAGCAGGGCATGCCAATGGTCCGGCACAGCGAGCATGACAGCGTCAATGTCCTTGCGGTCCATCATGTCGCGGTAATCATGGTAGGGCTTGCAGTCCTTGTTCTTGTAATGGCCGTTGACCCTATCGAGCGCGCCCTGGAGGTGATTCTTGTCCAGATCGCAAGCGGCAACCACCTGAACATCATTCATCCCCAAAAACGCGTCGGTATTGCCGGGGCCCATCATGCCCCAGCCGACAATGCCCATCGTGATGCGTCCCGATGGAGCAGTGTTTCCCGCCCTGCCCAGCACGCTGGCGGGGATAATGGTCGGCGCGGCGACAGCCAGGCTGGCGGCGGCTAGAAAACGGCGACGGCTAATCTTGGAAGAGGAAGCAAGTTCATTCATGGGTGCAAATGACGCCAGAAGGCGCGCCGCGACACCAGTATAAAATCGGCGCGAGACTGGAGCCTTGATCAAGTTCAGGCGGCGAGCGGATTGCCCTTCATTCTTGCTGCCGAAAGGGACACTCCTATAATGCGCCGATGCTTGACGTTAGAGTGATTCGTGAACGGCCGGATTTCGTCCGCCAGCGCCTGGCAACGCGCGGGGCAGGGGATGAGAGTCACATTGACGAACTGCTGCGGTTGGACGAGCAGCGGCGCAAGTCGCTGGGCGAGGTCGAGGCGCTTAAGGCCCAGCGCAAGCGCGTCTCCAAGGAAATCGGCGCGCTTATGGGCCAGAAGAAGCTCGCCGAGGCCGAGGCCAGGAAGAAGGAAACCAGCGACCTGGGCGACCGGATCGCGGTGCTGGACCAGGAAGCGGCGGAGGCGGAGGCGGCCCGCGATCGGATAATGCTGCGGCTGCCGAATTTGCCGCACGAGTCGGTACCGGCGGGTAAAGCGGCGGAGGATAATCTTGTGGTGCGGGCGCACGGGGATAAGCCGGTGTTCGCGTTCAAGCCCAAGCCGCACGTGGAGCTGTGCGAGGGCCTGGGGATGGTGGATTTCACGCGCGCGGTCAAGCTCGCGGGGAGCGGCTTCGTGCTTTACACGAATTGGGGCGCGAAGCTGGAGCGGGCGTTGATCCAGTTCATGCTCGATTTGCACACCGGCGAACACGGTTACACGGAGGTGTCGCCGCCGTTCATGGTGGGGCCGCAATGCCTGGAAGGGGTAGGCCAATTCCCGAAGTTTGCCGACCAGTATTACGCGGTGCAGGAAGGCTTGGACCCCAGCACGCTGGGGAAGCTCTACTTGATTCCAACGGCCGAAACGCCGGTGGCCAACATTCACCGCGAGGAAATCTTGAAGGAAAGCGCGCTGCCGATCCGCTACTGCGCCTATACGCCTTGTTTTCGCGGGGAGGCGGGCGCGGCGGGTGTTGGGACGCGCGGCATGATCCGCGTGCACCAGTTCGACAAGGTGGAGCTGATCAGCATCGTGAAGCCGGAGGATAGTTACGCGGAGCACGAAAAGATGGTCAGTTGCGCCGAGCGTGTGTTGCAGGTGCTGGGATTGCATTACCGGGCCGTGTTGCTGTGCACGGGCGACATGGGATTCGCCAGCGCAAAGACGTACGACCTGGAGGTGTGGGCGCCAGGGCAGGGGAGTTACCTGGAGGTTTCCAGCGTGTCGAATTGCGAGGATTTTCAGGCGCGGCGGATGAACTTGCGCTTCAAGACTGAGGGCGGCGAGAATAGATTCCCGCACATCCTGAACGGCAGCGGCACGGCGCTTGCTCGGCTGTTCGTGGCGCTGGTGGAAACGTATCAGCAGGCAGACGGAAGCCTCGCAGTGCCTGCGGCACTCCAGTCTTATCTCAAGACAGAGCGTATTCAGGTTTGAGGCATTCGCTCGCCGGCCAGCCACAGACACGAATGTATTGGGCATGAGAATTTTAATCGCGAGCAGCGAAGTCCATCCTTACTCGAAGACCGGTGGGCTGGCCGACATGGTTGGGGCGCTCGCCAAGATGCTGGCGCGCAAGGGGAATCGTGTCGGCGTGGTGACCCCGCTGTATGCGGGCATTCGCGAGCGCTTTCCGGACCTTAAGCGCGCGAATTTGCCCCTGGAATTGCCGCTCGGCGCGCGCAGCGTTCGCGCTGAAACCTGGGGCCTGAATCCGGCTGAGGGGCTGACCGTCTATTTCGTGGATCAGCCGTCGTTCTATGACCGCGCGGACCTGTATCAACAAGACGGGGCGGATTATCCGGACAATGCAGAGCGGTTCATCTTCCTATCGAAGGTCGCGGCACACCTGGCGGTGCATCTGGACTGGCAACCGGAGGTTTTGCACCTGCACGATTGGCAAACCAGCCTCGCCGCACTGCTGATTAAACACCAGGGAGGACGAACGACGCAGCGCCCCCCCCCCGGCGTCTGCCTGACCATTCATAACCTGGCTTACCAGGGGCTGTTTCCTGGTGCGCAATACGAGTTGACCAACCTGCCCGGAGACTACTTCACTCCCGCGGGAGTGGAATTCTACGGCCAATTGAGCTGTTTGAAGGCCGGCATCGTCTACGCCGATGTTATCACGACCGTCAGCCCCCGCTACGCGCGCGAGATTACGACCGAAGAAATGGGCTGCGGCCTCGACGGCCTGCTGCGGCAACGCAACAGTTCGCTGGTCGGCATCCTCAATGGGGTTGATTACGAGGAGTGGAACCCGAAAAGCGATCCGTTCATTAAGTACCCCTATTGCGCGAAAGACCTCAGCGCTAAGACCGCAAACAAGCTTGAGTTGCAGAAGGAATTCGGTCTGCCGGTGGATGCCAGCATCCCGCTGTTTGGCAACATTGGCCGGCTGGCAGAACAGAAAGGGGTGGAGATCCTGCTAGGCGCGCTGGAGGAGATGCTCAGCGCGAATCTGCAATTTGTCGCGATCGGGAACGGTTCGCCGGCCTTCCAGCGGGCCTACCACGACCTTGCGCGGCGGTTCCCGGCCCAGGTTGGTGTGCGCGTTGGTTTCGACGGAGCTTTGTCGCACCGGATCAAGGCCGGCTGTGATTTCTTCCTAATGCCCTCTCGGTTCGAACCGTGCGGACTCAACCAGATGTACGGCCTGCGCTATGGCACGATCCCCATTGTCCGCACCACCGGAGGCCTGGACGACACGGTTATTGACGCCAGAGAAGAAGCCGGGAAGGCCAACGGCATAAAATTTGCCGAGTATTCCTCAACAGCGTTGGCCAAAGGCATGCGCAAGGCCCTGGCGCTGTTCACCGAGCCCGAGACGCTAAAGCGATTCCGCCTTAACGGGATGACTGCCGACTTCTCCTGGGATCGCACCGTGGGGGATTACCTACGGATCTATAGCGCCGCACAGCCACAATCGCGGACCAACTCTCACCTTGTATCCGCGGAATCCAGGCCTGTGAAGTAAGGCATTGGGAGCAAGGCTATCCCAGCCCCCGTAACAGCCGCACCAAAGCATAGGCGAGGAGCCCGCTCACGGGAATGGTCAGAATCCAGGCCCACACCATGCGCTCGACCACTGACCACTTGATAGCATTTAGTCTTCTGGCCGCACCGACCCCCATGATGGCGGCAGAGATGTTGTGGGTGGTGGAGACGGGGATGCCGAGGTGAGTCGCGGCCAGAATGACCGCGGCGGAACCGGTCTCGGCAGCGAAGCCATTAATCGGGTGGAGCTTCACCATCTTGTGCCCCAGGGTCTTGATGATGCGCCAGCCACCGACAGCCGTGCCGGCGGCCATAGTGATGGCGCAGACGACCTTGATCCACAGGGCGATTTCCATGTCTTTGCCCGGAAGTGGCGCGGGGGTGTGCAGAAAGGATAGCCAGCGGGGCAGGTTGTCCAATTGCCCTGCTTGCGTGGCGCCGAGAAGGGTCAGGGCAATGATGCCCATGGTCTTCTGCGCGTCGTTGGTGCCATGCATGAATCCCATCGCTCCCGCACTGACCATTTGTGCTCGTCCGAAAAAGCGATTCACCCCGGTCGGGCGGGCATTCCGGAGCAGCAGATAGAGCAGCGCCATTATAAAGAAGCCCAGGAGCAGGCCAGCCATCGGGGAGGTGAACATGGGCACAATGACCTTCCAGAGAAGGCCCTTGCCCTGGTACCAATGCTCCGAGCCGGGTTGAGCCCAAATAATGACGTGCCAATTGTTGCCGGCGGAAGCCAGTGCCGCGCCGCACAAGCCGCCTATCAACGCATGGCTGGAGCTGGAGGGCAATCCGAACCACCACGTTATCAGGTTCCAGACAATCGCTCCCAAGAGGGCGCAGATCATAATTTCGGAGCTGAGCGTTACGACCTTGGTGTCTACCAGTCCTGAGGAGATGGTCTTCGCGACGGCGGTGCCCCACATGGCCCCGATCAAATTGGTCGAGGCGGCCAGCAACACAGCCTGGCGCGGCGTGAGGACTTTGGTGGCCACAACCGTGGCAATCGAGTTGGCAGTGTCGTGGAATCCGTTGATATACTCGAAAATCAACGCGACCAGAATCACTGTCAGCACAAGTGTCATAGCAGTCAGATTCTCTTGAACACGATGTGGGCAATGACATTACCGGCATCCCCCGGGGGGTCAATTACCTTGTCATCTTTGGCCATCAATCTCTGTTGTGAGAAAATGCCAACCCACCTCTCCCTGAGCGAAAAAGCCGCACCGAGCATCAGCGTGCCGACCCAACGCCTTCAAACGGAAACACCCGCCTCCACGAGTTACGATGCTGTGCCATCGCACCGCCCCAGTTCCCGGTCCCTTCGTTGTGCAAGGTCCCCCCTATTATTACACCATTGCCACATTCGGGCACATCCGGGTAGCCGCTCAGGCCGTTCCGCCCAGCGCCTGGAACAAGCGCATCAGCGCGTAAGCCAGCAGACCAGTTGCCGGCAGCGTCATAAACCACGTCCACACTATGCTTTCGACCACATGCCAGTGCATGGTCTTGTAGTTGCGCGCGGCGCCGACACCCATGATCGAGGTTGAAACAGCGTGAGTGGTGGAGACGGGCATGCCGAGCACGGCGGTCGTCATGAGCACCGAGGCCGAAGTGCTGTCCGCCGCAAAGCCGTTCACCGGCTGCAGCCGGGAGACTTTGCGGCCAAGGGTCTTGATGATTCGCCGGCCTCCGGTGGCGGTACCCGCGGCCATTGTGAACGCGCAAATCAGCTTCACCCAAAGCGGGATTCTGAATTCGGGCGTGTACAGGAAATGGAGCCAGGAAGGAAGGTGATTCAGATGACCAATGTTGGTGGCGGAGAAAAGAGCCAGGGCAAGGATGCCCATAGTCTTCTGGGCGTCGTTACTGCCGTGGCTAAACCCCAGGAAACCCGCGCTGACAATTTGAAGTTTGCGGAACGCCTTGTTGATGCTCGACGGACGGCAACGCGCGAGCAGAACATACAGCAGGGTCATCCACAGAAATCCCACCAGGAATCCGAGGATGGGCGAGCTGAACATGGGGATGATGACCTTGTAGAGCAGGCCGCCCCACGCGTACCACGGCTTGCCGGCCACCGGCTCAGACCAAATGACGACGTTCCAGTTATTGCCCGCCGAGGCGACAGCGGAGCCAACCAGACCGCCGATCAACGCGTGGCTGGAGCTGGACGGCAAGCCGAGCCGCCAGGTAATCAGGTTCCAGATGATCGCCCCCCCCAGACCGCAGATCAGCGTCACGCCGGTGACGCATTGGGCATCCACCAGGCCTTGGCCCACGGTGGTCGCAACCGCCGTGCCCGCCAGGGCGCCCGCCAGGTTGGTGACTGCCGCGAGCATGATGGCTTGCGTAGGGGTGAGAACCCTCGTTCCGACCACCGCGGCCACCGAGTTGGCGGTGTCGTGGAAGCCGTTGATGAACTCGAAGGCCAGCGCCACGACGATGACCGTCAGAAGCAACGTCATGGAGCGTCAGGAATGCTTCAGGGCAATATGGGCGACCACGTTGCCGGCATCGCGGCAGCGGTCTATGACCTTCTCCAGTTGTTCATAGAGGTCCTTGAGGGCGATGACCTGGAGCGGTTGGTACTTGCCGCTGAAAAGGTCCCTATAGAGCGACATCATGTGACCGTCGGCTTCGCTTTCGAGGAACTGGAGCTTGTCATTAAGTTCTTTGACACGTTCGAGGTCCATGCCTTTGCGCAGCGATTTGACCAACTCGAGGACGATGTTGGTGGCTTGCTCCAGCACGGTGATCTGCTTGGAGAAATCCACTCCCCGGGCAAGTTGCGGCGCCAGCAGCACACGGGTGGTGAACTTGTCAATCATCTTGGGTATCTTGTAGAGCGCGGTGGAGAGCTCTTCGATGTCCTCGCGCTCGAGGGCGGTGATGAAGGTGGTATAAACGGCATTGCTGATTTCCCGGGTGATTTGTTTGTCCTTCTTGCGGGCGTAAGCGAAGTCATCCACCGGCATCGGCTTGTCGAGCTGCTGGCTCAGCTTGACCAGCGCCTGCACGCTGGTGCGCGCCTCCTCTGCGCTGGCTTCAAGCAGCGCAAAGAACTTGTCTTCCTTGCCTAAGAGTTTCTGTAGCGAGAACATAGTGTCCTACTTCTACCTGACTGGCGGCCAAGCGCACGAAAAAAAGAGGCGGATGCTCGTCCGGGCCTACGTTTGCGATTGACGCTCCCCGGACCTTTTGGTTGCCTACCGCCCAATGCCTGTTGATTTTACTTACGTAAGGTCCGACTCTTCGTTCAGCCGTCGGACCTTCCTCAAGACCCTCGGCGCCGCGACCCTGGCCGCGCCCTTTGTCATGCGCGACTTGATTGCCCGCCCTCCCAGCAGCGTGCTACGTCACGCCAGTTTCGGGGCCGCTGGCATGGCTTGGGAGGACGTCCGGCACCTTATGCAATCGAAACAGGTGGAACTGGTGGCCGTGGCCGAAGTGGACTTGAGGCGCACCGCTGAGCTTAAAAAGCATTTCCCCACCGCCAGAGTTTACCAGGATTGGCGTGAGTTGCTCGATAAGGAAGGCAAACAGCTCGACTCCGTCAACGTCTCGACGCCCGACCACATGCACGCGCCCATCGCCATGAGCGCCCTCCAATTGGGAAAGCACGTCTACTGCCAGAAGCCGCTCACGCACGACCTCTACGAAGCGCGCAAGTTGACCGAGTATGCCCGCTGGAAGGGCGTTGTGACGCAGATGGGCATCCAGATTCACTCGACCAGTTTCTACCGGATGGCGGCGTTGCTCGTGCAGGCCGGGGCTATCGGACGAGTCAAGGAAGTCCACTCCTGGAACTCCGGCACCTGGGGTGACACGACCTCGCGCCCCGACAAGTCCGATCCAGTGCCAACGGGCTTGGACTGGGACCTCTGGCAGGGCGTCTGTGCCGAGCGGCCCTTCATCGGCGACGAATACTACCATCCGAACAACTGGCGCAAACGTCTCGATTTTGGCACTGGCACTCTCGGCGATATGGGCTGCCATATCTTCGACCCGGTATTCACGGCCCTCGAACTGCGGGCGCCCCTCTCGGTGCGATCCGAAGGCCCGCCTCCAAACCAGTGGAACTGGCCGATTGACTCCCAGGTTCAATACGTCTTCCCCGGCACCCGCTTCACTGCCGCAAACACCATCCCGGTCACATGGTATGACGGCACGCAGAAGCCGCCCTCCACGATCCGCGCCCTGCTCGAAGGCGACGACCTGCCGGGCACCGGCTCGATCTTAGTTGGCACGCAAGGCGCGTTGGTGGTGCCGCATGTCGCAAGGCCCTTGCTTTACCCGGATAAGAAGTTCAAGGACCTCAAGTTTCCGGACGTAACCGAGCAGAATCACTGGGGCAGGTATGTCGAGGCCTGCCTGGGCGGTGCGCCGACAAGTGCGGGTTTCGACTACTCCGGGCCGCTGGCCGAAGCAGTGCTGTTGGGCACTGTCGCCTTGCGCTTCCCGCAGACCACGCTCCACTGGAATGCCGCGGCACTGAGCTTCGCCGAGGGGACCGCCAACCAGTTCATTCGTCGCATCTACCGCAGCGGTTGGGGTGTCACGGGACTTTCCTGATGTGCCAATGACTGCGCGTGCACCAGCCGTCCTCGTACTCTGGATCCTTTTTTGCGCGCTCTGCAACTGTGCAGGTTGGGGTCTCTCGGTTGCTCACCAACTCAACGCTGTGGGTTATTTGGCAGTCTTCGTGGTCGGTGGCAGCGTAATCTTGCTTGCCCACAGGCAGTTGTTTCCCGCTAGCGGTCGATCATTCAATGCACGAAGGTTGATTCGACGTTTCCGGCGTCCCTTTCCTTTGGCATTTCTTGTGTTGGCGTTTCTCGCTGTGCTGGGTGGAGTGCTGCATCCGCCTACCAACCCGGACGGAATGAGCCATCGGCTTCCGCGCGTGCTGAACTGGCTGGCTGAGGAGCGCTGGCACTGGATCACTAACCATGTCATTATGAACACGCAACACGCCGGGTTCGAATGGATGATGGCCCCGATGCTTGCGTTAACGCGAACAGATCGCTGGGTATTCTTCTACAATGCTGTCTCATTTCTCTTGCTTCCAGGGTTGGTCTTCGGTGTGTTGAGGAGGCTGGAGGTGCGGGGTCGAGTTGCTTGGCACTGGATGTGGATCGCGCCATCGGGCTATTGCTTTCTGCTGCAGGCGGGGAGCATCGGAAACGACGCTGCCGGCGCCACAGTTGCACTAACGGCGCTGTATTTTGCTTTACGCGCCAGGAAGAGCCGGAGCCATCTCGATCTCTGGCTCTCCATTTTGTCGGCAGGCTTGATGACGGCAATCAAGAGCAGCAATCTCCCTCTTCTCTTGCCGTGGTTTCTGGCGATGCTCCCGAGCGTGAAGCTTGTCTTGGCGCGGCCGCTTTCGACGGTTTTGGTAGGAGTTGCCGCGTTGGTGGGTTCTTACCTGCCAACTGCGGCGCTTAACCACTTTCATTTAGGAGACTGGAGTGGTATGTCCGTTTTGACGCCAGCGGTGCACCGGGCGCATCCTGCGACACTTGTTGCAGGTAACCTGATGAACTTGTCGGTGCAGAATCTAGCCCCCCCAATCTTTCCGGTAGCACAATGGTGGAATGCTCATGCTTATCGCGTCTTGCCCCAGTCCTTCATCACGGCAATCGAAGAGGCGTTTGAGCCCGCCGGGGCACATTTCTCCCTCCCTGAGATCCACTATGAGTATATGGCTGGTCTGGGGATGGGTGTGACCATCTTGTTGCTTGTATCTTGGGTGATTGCGCACCTTGTGCATCCCGCGAATGTGGGACCTCGGTTTCCACAGTCAGTTGATCAGTGGTTCCTGGCTCTGGTTCGCTGGTCACCTTTCGTGGTCCTGGCGGTTTACACGCTGACGACGGCCATGAGCACTTCGGGACGCATCGTCACTCCTTATTACTGCTTCTTTCTGCCCTTCTTCCTCGTGGGGCCAGGCTGGTCTAAGCTAGTGCGCAGCCGAACATGGCAGTTTTGGGCACTGTTGATGATGCTACCCGCTCTGGTGTTAGTGGTCATCAATCCCCCACGCCCCCTTTGGCCGGCGCAGACAGTCTTGAGTCGTTTGGCTGCGCGTAATCCTCATTCAAAGAACCTCGGTACCGCCGCAATTCTTTACGCAAGCTATGCCACCCGCTGGGATGCTCTTGCCGACATACGGCAGTATCTGCCCCCGGGCGAGAAGAGAGTTGGGTTCATCTCGCTCGTGGGGGCAAGTTCGCTCGAAGCGTCGCTCTGGCGACCCTTCGGTCAGCGGCGCATAATCCATGTACCGGTTGAAAGCACATTGGAGCAAATCGCCGCCCTAGGCATCCGCTACGTGGCCGTGGGGATCGAGTCTCCAACGGCGCGCATTCATGACGTCCCTGCCTCTGAGTGGATCGAAAACTGGCGCCAGGCCCGGGATGGAAAGATCGTTGGAACGGCCCGAGTGCGGCAGCGTGCCACCAAGGACGAGGCAGTCTGGCATGTCATTGAGCTTGAATCGCCGATCAATACTCTACAGAGAGGAAAGGCGCTAGGTCCGTGAGCGCTCCAATATACTTTGTAATCCCGGCCTATAACGAAGCAGCTTGCGTTGGCGAGGTAGTGCGGCAGGTGCGAAGTCGGTTCCCCAACGTGGTCGTGGTGGACGATGGCTCTGCCGATGCCACTGCGGAGGTGTCACGAGTCGCCGGGGCGGTCGTCGTCCGGCACATGGTTAACCGCGGTCAAGGAGCGGCCCTCAAGACAGGAATTGAATGCGCCCTGGCCCGCGGGGCGGAGGTGGTCGTGACTTTCGACAGCGACGGCCAGCATCAACTTGAAGACGTGGATGCCTTGCTGGCGCCAGTCCTTGCGGGGGAGTGCGACGTAGCGCTGGGTTCGAGATTTCTGCACGGCGGCAGCCGTGTGCCCTTCATGCGTAAGCTGACGCTCAAGCTGGGAGTTCTCTTCACGCGTGTCGTTTCGAGAATCCGTGTTACCGACACTCATAATGGCTTGCGTGCGCTTTCGCGCGAGGCGGCGCGCAAAATTGAGATTCGCCAGGACCGCATGGCCCACGCATCCGAAATCCTAGACGAGATCAGCCGCCTTAAGCTCCGCTACCGCGAAGTGCCCACGCGGATCATTTATACAGCGTATTCTCGGGGCAAAGGCCAGCGCTCATCCGCGGCCTTCCGGGTGGTGTGGGACTTTCTGATTGGTAAATCGGCCGGCTAGCAGTCATGCTTATCATCCAAGTTCTCTTTGTCCTGTTTGCCTTGTTTGCCATCTCGCGAACGGTTTCGCGCTTCAAGCGCGGGTCCATTGGTGTTACTGAACTGATCGCTTGGAGCGGGTTCTGGCTCGCCGTGGGGGGGGCCGTACTCGCGCCCGCCATCACGCAGTGGATGGCGGACATTCTTGGCGTGGGGCGCGGCGCCGACGCCGTCTTCTACATCGGTCTGGTGGCGCTGAGCTATACCTGTTTCCGGCTCTATCTCAAAAACCGACAAATCGAACAGCAGTTAACTTCCCTGGTGCGAGAGCTCGCCCTCAGGGACACCGAAGAACCGATACCGCAAAAGCCCCCGCAGTTCCCAAAGCCAGCTGAGTGATACTTCTTCAGTCTTCTACACAGCCCCGACCGGTGCGTCGGGATGGCCGCCATATTCACGGCATTTCGCAAGCCTTGCGCTGCTGCAAACGTAGAATTGGTACAACGAAACCGACCTGGCCAGCCCGAAGAAACTGGTCTCCACTTTGTCGAAGAAGAACTCGAGTATCTCCGCTATCTCCCTGGCATCGTTGACGTGCTCGTGCTTCATAAGCAGGCCATAATCAAGGCCACGTTTAAGCCTGAATTCAAGCCCCGTAGTCAGTTTCCAACCCATGGTCCAAAGAAATGTTCCCTCACTAGGTATGGCTATGCGCAGGACACCGTTATCGCGCAGCAGCAGACCGGCCTTCCCCACAACATTCGGGAGGTTGAGCACATGTTCAAATGTTGCCACCGAAGTTATCCGGTCGTATCGAGAATCATCGGGCACCTCGGAGATATCTGCATAGATATTGCGAATTCTGCCCAGCAGCGGAGAACCCGCATAGAGACTTGTGAAAGGTTCGATGATATCGTAAGGACCGAGCGGAGGCTCATACTTCAGTTGGTTGAGAGTGCCCGCGCCTATTTCCAAGGTTGCAGGAGGGGAGGCGGGGCGGCGGGCAACATCGGCTGCCACCTTCTTGTGCATCCATGACTCCAACTTCTGGGCCAGCGAAGATGCGGTTGTCTGTCCCTGGCGGTTCGATCTGTAATGTGCTGCGTAAATCTCTTCTATCTCTTTCGGGAGAGGAGGACGTTTCTTTGGGAATCTCTCAAACATAGCTGCTACGCTGCTTCATTTACAATGAACACTTGGTCGGCTTTGCCGTTCGAGCCATTCGTCCGATTACGGAATAGCCAACTCCGCCATAGCCACAAAGCAGGCAATCGAGCTGTCTGCGTAGTCGAACTCTTAGCTTCTCGATTTTGACAACACGGCCGTGTTCAGACCTCGTGACTTATAACTAACTGGCAGCCGGGATGCAACACCCGTTCGAAGAACTTCTCGCAATGGCACGACCATCCTGCCTTCGCCACCGCGAAGGCCGCCCTCGGAACAACGGCAGCCATTATTTCCCGCCGGTGTTGCTTTCGTCCACGACGACATACCGACTGCCGCCGTTGCTCCAGATGCGTAACAGGGTGATTTTGTCTTTGGGATTCTCAGTCATACGCACAGCCTCGTCAGCGGTCTTGACTGCTTGACGGTTGATTTCCTGGATGACATCGCCGGGCCTCAGGCCTGCTTCGGCTGCAGGCGAGTCAGGCTGCACTTCGGTAACCACCACGCCTGTAATGGTATCGGGGACCTTGAGTTCTTCACGGGCCTGCTGATCCAGGTCGCCGACTCCCACGCCATTAAGTGTGCCAGTGTCGGTTTCTTTCGAGCCACTGCTTTGAGCGACCTTTTCGGCGCCAGGCAGTTCCTGAACGGCGATTTGCAGGTTGCTGATCGCGCCTTCGCGGAGGATTTTGACAGGCACTTTGCTGCCAGGCTTGGTCTCGCCGACGGCGAGCTTGAGGTGGCGGCTGTCGCGGACCTTCTTGCCATTGAATTCGAGCACGACGTCGCCGTTCTTGAGGCCGGCTTTGTCGGCTGGGCCTTTGGGCACAACGTCACCAATGAGCGCCCCGCCTTGGTCTTTGAGCTTGAATTCTCGCGCGAGCGCCGGGGTGACGTCCTGAATCATAACCCCCAGATAGCCGCGGCTGACATGGCCATATTGGATGAGGCTCTCCATAACGTTGCGAGCGAGGTTACTTGGAATGGCGAAACCAATCCCCTGGCTGCCGCCGGAGCGGCTGAAGATTGCGGTGTTGATCCCGATGAGTCGGCCTTCGATATCCACCAGTGCGCCGCCGGAATTGCCGGGGTTGATGGCTGCGTCAGTCTGGATAAAGTCCTCGTACTCCTCGATGATGCCAAGCCCTCCCCGGCCGGTGGCGCTGACAATGCCGGTGGTGACCGTCTGGCCCACGCCGAATGGGTTGCCTATTGCCAGCACGATGTCGCCGACCTCCACTTTGTCACTGTCGGTCATCGAGACGAACGGCAGGTCTTTCGCGTCAATCTTGATCACGGCGACGTCGGACTTCGGATCCCGGCCAACGACCTTGGCGGTAAACTCACGACCGTCGTGCAATGTCACCTTCACTTCGTCGGCATTGTCCACGACGTGGTTGTTGGTCAGGATATAGCCGTCCTTGGTGACAATCACACCCGAACCCAGACCATACTGGCGTGGGAGGCTAGGCATGCGCTTGGGCATCCGCTCGCCGAATTGGTCGCCGAAGAACCGCCGCCAGAACGGATCGCTGAAGCCAAACCAGTCCGGGTTCGAAGCGGCGGAGCTTTTGCTCATGATGACAAGCTTCACCACCCCCGGCACAACCCTTTTCACGACGGGCGCAAAGCTGGCGTACGGCCCACCGGCGCGCGTGAGCGGAGTCGTGTCAACTTCAAGTTTGGGCGCAGCGGCTCCCGTGTTGGATTGGCCTTTGTCTGCCTGGCTAACCGCCAGCGCGGAGCCGGCAACTAGACCGGTCACGCCCAGAACGAGGGCCAGATATCGAACATTCAAGTAAGCGAGGATCTTCTTCATAGCTGTTGCTTCAATCTGTTTTCTGTGTTTACGTATTGGAGTAATCGGAGTGTGACGGAGACCTTTCCGGAGCATTACACTTTTGTAAGGGACGACCGATAGCGGCGATCGCTTTGGCTGCGTCCTAGGTTTGACTAGTATGGCAAGTATCCTAGGTTTGACTAGTATGGAAAGTAATTACATTGTCGGTTGGATTCCGTGGCCCGTGGCGGCCGCGTCGGCAGTCTGGTTCGGCGTGATGGCTTACAAATCGGCCAAGAATTTCGTTTTGTGGGCGATCGGTGGGGGACTGCTTGGGCTGGTGCTGACTACTATCGTGCTGGGTTTGGGGCAGTCCATGTTCATCCCGTACTACACTGCGGAGATTGCGTCCTTTCGGCTGAAACTCACGATCCTTGCAGTCGTTCTAGTCGGCTGCGTGGGCTGGCTGTTTACAGGGCCGCTCCACCGGCGCCTGTTCAAGTCCTGGAAACAGAAAGCCGAGCCCCTCTCCGATCAGGCAGCCAAGCCCCCCACGCCTGCTCCGAGGCAGTAGCATCCGCAACCCAAATCGGCCTCCGCAGGGTAAACGTCTTTGGACGACTACTGACCTGTGGCCGCAGGGAGGGGAGACACCTGTTGTTTCCGGAAATCGGCATGACTTATTTCGAGCCCCGCCGCGACTGCTACCATTCTCCGCCTAATCGTTGAGAATCTTGACTCGGCGGTGAAGGGCCTGCCAGACGAGCAAAAGGATACGCGGGTGACGGAGAAAGAAAGGCAGCCACTTCAGGATCTGTCCGGGCGCCCGACGCTTGAAGAAGTGATAGAGGTTTTCATAAGTCGCCTGCACGCCACGCTCCAACTCTGCAGGCGTCATCCGGACCGGCTTGAACACCGCGTTGGCCCAGCCGAATTTGTCCCGGTCATGCCGCAAGAGCCGTCCCTCGCTCTTCAACTGGTCGTATACCGGAGTGCCGGGATAGGGCGTAAGGATGTAGAGCAGCGCGTCCTCCAGCTCCATCTGCTTAATACATGTCTCCGCGGCACTGAAGATGCGCTGGTCCTCGTTGTCGAAGCCGAATATGAAGAAGCCTTGCACCAGAATGCCGTGCCGATGAAAACGCCGGACGACCTCCTGGTAGCTCTCAACCCGGTTCTGCACCACCCCAGCCCGCGCCAATGAGTCTGGATGCACGGTCTGAAAGCCCACCTGCACGAAGAAGCAGCCGGCCTTCTGCATGGCCTCGAGCAGCCGGAGATTTTTGGTGATAGTGGTGGGGGCCTGCACGGACCAGGCTTTCTTCAACGGCGCAATCTTCTCGCACAGGGCGATGGCGTAGTCCTCGTCCACAAACAAGTTATCATCAACGAAGAATACGACGTCCTGTTCCATGCCTTTCATCTCGTCATACACCTTGTCCGGCGAGCGTCGGCGATGCCGGTGCCAGGGAACGTTGGGCAGGTAGCAGAACTTGCAGGAGTGATTGCAGCCACGGGTAGCCTGGATCATCCCCACCAGGGGGTTTGGCCGAAACAGGTCGCGCCGCGGAATGGGAACGTCGTCCATTTCCGTGGGCTGGTCCTGCTGATAGACTTTCTTAAGAGCATCGGCAGCCGCATCGTGGAGTAGTAGGGGCCAGACGTATTCGGCCTCGCCGACGACGATGGTGTCGGCATGTTGCAGACATTCCTCCGGCATCAGGCAGGCATGCACGCCGCCAATGACTACCTTGGCACCTTTCCCGCGGAACCGATCCGCAATGTCAAATGCCCTTTGCGACGAGAAAGTGGTGGCCGTGAGGCCAACCAGGTCGAAGTTCTGCTCATAGGGAACTTCGTCCCAATCCTCGTCAACAATCGTCACGTCATGCCCGCCCGACAGCGCGGCCAGAATGCCGAGATGCAGCGGCTGAAACGAGACGCGGGTTAGGAATCGATAGACTCCGTCCTTGACGAACCATCGCGGCTTGACCAGTAGAATCCGCACCGTCAGAGGCTCCCCAAGAATGCGTTAAGCCTGGCTTTGAGATTGAGCAAGGTGACACCTAGCCGACCCTGCACGCCAAAGATTTCATTCCACGGACGGTTCTGAACCAAGTGGTTCAGGAAGAGGCGAGCGTTGGCGGTTTGCGTTTCCTCATGGGGGCTGCGGGTTTCGATGTTCTCAGGCTCAAAGAAACAAGACGGATCTTCAGCCAGGTAGTCGCCGGTGTGGTAATACGCCAGGGAGCGGCAGCCGCGACAGGAATCCCCATACCGGCAACGTTCACACTTGCCTTTGACCGGGCGCGGTCGGCGCAGTGTGCGCATGATGTCGGACTCAGCGAAGATCCTGGACAATGGCTGGTCGCGCACATTGCCGCAGCAAACCGGGCTGTCCAGGAGGTGCACGCAGGGAGCCACGTCGCCTTCGGCGTTGATACCGATGAACGTGCGGCCGGCTTGGCAGCCAAGATTGCCCAGGCTGAGCCCGCGGCCACCCAAAGTCAGGTGCGTGGCATTCGGCGCGGCAAAGAATGGTGTATAACTGACGTAGCTCAGCGGATTGTCGCGCAGGGCTGGATGAATCTGGCCCCCCATGTCGTTCCGGTCGAAACACAAATGACGGGCCTTAGCCGCGGCGCCGCGCGGCACAAACGGTGAACGAATCACTGCAATCTTCCGGGCCAGCAGCCAGTCCATAGTGCTCTTCAGCGTCCGGAGGTTCTGCCGGGAAACTGTAAGCAGCACGAAGCTGGGAACGTCATGCTCGGCACAGGTCCTGAGAAGGTACTCCAGGCGTTCCCGGTTGCCAGAGCGGCACCGTTTCTGGATGTCCTCATCCACCGAATCGAGGGAGAAACCCATGGTTAGATGGCCGGCGGCAGCGCTTTTGAGCCGTTTGAGCCTGGACGAATCGAGACCGCTGCCGCTGGTGTTTACGAAGGTATATAGACCGTTTCGGGCGTTGTGCGCAATGAGTTCCAGATGGTCAGGCCGCTGCAAGATCTCGCCGCCGGAAAAGGAGACCGCTCCCTTGGGACAGATGGCCTTCAACTCGTCAAGCACCAGCCGTTTGGCCTCGTCCGTGGAAAGTTCCTGCTTCTGTGCAGGGGTCGCCCGCTCGGTCATGCAGTAGGGGCAACCCTGGTCGCACCGCCGGGTGGCCTCGAAATAGCACAAGAAGAAACTGGGCCTTCTCATCGGCTTACCGAGAAAGGCAGCGCGCAAGTGACTTCAACAAGATTGTCCACCAGCATTCGAGGGCCGCAGATCGCATTTGAGCGCCATCCTACCAACGAGCAGCCAAACAGCAAGGGAAAGGGAATTGAGTTCCAATTTCGGCCTTTGGGTGGCAACTCGCGCGCATCACGGCGCTTCAGGGATCCACAGCGCGAATCGGTTCGAGGAATTCGCCCCATTCCCCATGTAGAGATCAGGCCCTGGTCCGCAAGAAGACCTTACTGTATCCCAGCGTATTCTCATCGGAACGCCCTAAAGCCGCCTCCACTGACAACTCTGCGAGATTTCCTGGTTTCCAATTCCAGCATCCTGCCGTAGCATTCCATCAAGCCAATATGCTTCTGGTCATAGACAATTACGATTCGTTCACCTACAACCTGGTCCAGTATTTGGGCGAGTTGAATGCGGAAATCCGGGTCCACCGCAACGACCAAATCTCAGTAGAGGAAATCCAGGCTCTCGCCCCGGAGCGGATACTCATTTCGCCGGGACCATGCTCTCCCCGGGAGTCTGGTTTGTCCAACGACATCATCCGCACTTTCGGCCCGCACACCCCCACCCTCGGTGTCTGTCTCGGGCATCAGTGCATTGGCCACGTGTTCGGCGGCAATGTCGTCGTGAACTACCGTATGATGCACGGCAAAACCTCGCTGATTAAGCACAATGGCAAGGATTTGTTCGCGGGCATGGCCAACCCCTTCGCTGCTACCCGCTACCACTCATTGGTCATCGAACGCAAGAGCGCCCCCGACTGCCTGGAAATCACCGCTGAGACCGAGGAGGGTGAGATCATGGGGGTGCGCCACAAGCAATATCCGATCTGGGGCGTCCAGTTCCATCCGGAAAGCATCCTAACGGAAAACGGACGGCGAATCCTCCAGAACTTCCTCAGCCTGAAATAGACCCTTCAGCGCCAGCGATTCCCTGAACCCTGCCGTACAACAACCAGGCACGGGAGGTTATTTGATCCCGTGCCTTTGCCAAAGGCATCCCGGAGGACGCCTCAAAGTGATTCGCTGCGGCGCTATTCGCGCCGTCCGCCGTAGCCGCCGCCCGAACGGGGCGCACGCTCCTCGCGCGGGCGCGCTTCATTGACGGTCAGCGCCCGGCCATCAAGCTCTTTGCCGTTGAGCGCCTTGATAGCGGCATCAGCGCCTTCCTTGCTTTCCATGGTCACAAAGCCGAAGCCGCGCGGGCGCCCGCTGAATTTGTCCCGGATCAAGTCCACCTCCAGGACTGTGCCGTGCGCACCGAACAGGTCCTGCATCTGTTCTTGCGTTGCATTGAAGGAAAGATTTCCGACAAACAGTTTTGTACTCACGATGACTCTTCTTTTCGACTCACTGCCCTTTCGCGACCGTTCCCGACCTTCGGGTTTCAAATCATCACTGAACCGTGTTCAACTGAGGATTCACCTGTCTTCGAAACTGGTCAGCTATCTATTGGCGCCGACTTTAGCCGCTTTGGATGGGGACGCAACAACAATTTTGACCGGTGTGCCGCCCTGCCGTTTGCTCTCGTCGGCCGCTTCCATGAAAGCGATGATTTCCATCGTTTCCTCGGGTTTGACCGGTGCGATGCCCGTTTGGAAGAATTCCATGATTGCCGCCACCAACGGCTCGTAGCCGTCGTAAGCGCCTATCGCCGTTTCGCCCTTTTCACCCTTGGCCAGCCCGCGGAAACCCTTGTCCTCGCGATAAATGCCCTTGCGCCCGTCGTTCCAGGTGCCGACCACCTCGATCAGGCCGTTGGTGGTGGTTCCGCGCTGCACGGTTGCGCACCCGGTGCCCATAACGGTGTACAGGCTCTCCACCCCATGCACGCCATACCAAAACAGGTCAGGGTGATGCGGCTCTAGGGAGCAAGGGCCGTAGGTCTCCGCGTACTGCACCCGGCCAATCAAACCGTTGCGCACCGCCTGCGTGTTCTTCCCGAACCGGAGCGCCGACGAACTGAACACCGGAACCTTGGCTACCTTGGCTAGCCGGAAAATCTCCCGGGTATCCCGCAGCGACGCCGCCATCGGCTTGTCAATATACACCGGCTTGCGCGCCTTCAACACGGGCTTCACTTGCTCCAGGTGCGGGCGCCCGTCAACGCTCTCCAGCAAGACCACATCCACGTCCTGGCATAAACCTTCGATACTGTCGTAGATCTTCACCCCATATTTCTCTCGCAACGTCTTCGAGTAGCTCTCGACATGCGCGATACTGGAGGGGATGTCCGGGCTGCCGCCCTTGTAGGCCGCAATAACCTTGCCGCCCGGCACGTGTCCCTTGGCGGCTGGATTGTTCAGGATTTCAGTGAAAGCGAGCACGTGCGACGTGTCGCAGCCGATGATTCCGATCCGCAATTCCGCACCCGTCGCCATCACCCCACACGCCGACATTATCACGCAGGTGAGTAAAAGTCTCATAGAGCAAATTTGCCGTGTTGTTTAGAAACGCGGTGAAAATACGCGACTTCAGGCGCATTGCCAGCCGGAAATTCCTGGAGTACCCCCCACAGGACGATGCCTTGCCTACCTCGCCCCGCAGCAAACATGTACTGAATCCTCGGTAAAAGCAGGGGACTGCCCTTGTTCTTCCACCGCCGGGTGGGTCGGTACCGTGCCAAGGTCAGGGAGTGACTTCGCACGGCGATGCATTGCCTGCCCCCCAGGCCCATACAAATCACGGCGTTGGGACGGTGCCAATCCGGCGGGACCCCGGTGTGGTTCCCATGGGGGTCGGCCCCCATGGGAACCACACCGGGGTATAACGGGTTTCACAGCGTTGTCGCACCGGGGAGGCTATTCGGACGAAAATTTGGGCGCGGTGTTGATGCAAGTGCGGCACGGGCGCTTGCGTTCATAACTGACAACGTGGGCGCCAGACACAGGTATCAAAAGGTGTGTCTTGGCTTGCCAACTTACCCTGAGCAAGCCGTTGGCGGCAGAGAAAATCCGGCGGAGAAGCACGCCCGCTGCCGCATTGGAATGCTAATCGTGGAAAGTTGGCCATCAATTTGGCTTGAGCAAGCGAAGCCGCTTCGTTAGCTTCACACCAGGTTTTGCCAGTGCGGAGACCACGTATGCATGTAGTTGATAAAGCCCAAGACGCTGCCGTCCAAAAGGTCGCGGCGCCGCGTCTGTCGGCTCCCGTCCCGCCACAACAGGTCATCGCTGAGCTGGAACGGCATATTTTGGTGGACGGCTTCAAGCTCGTCTTCGATCTGGCCCGTAGCCGCGGATCGAGGTTTGTGGATGCAGCCACCGGCCGTGAGCTGATTGACCTCTACAGCTTCTACGCCTCTCAGCCCATCGGCTTCAACCACCCCTATTTCGATCGGCCGGAAGTCAAAGCCGACTTGCTCGCGGCGGCCAGGATCAAAGTGGCCAACGCGGATGTCTATACGGTGCAGTTCGCGACTTTTGTCCAGACGTTCGCGCGCGTAGCCGGCATGGCTCCGCTGGAACGCTACTTCTTCATCGAAGGCGGCGCTCTGGCGGTGGAAAACGCCCTCAAGGCTGCGATGGATTGGAAGGTCAGGAAGAACCTCGCTGCGGGCAGGGGCGAGCGCGGGACGGAGATCATCCACTTCGAGCGCGCCTTCCATGGACGCAGCGGATACACGATGAGCTTGACGAACACCGACGTTCGCAAGATCGCCCACTTCGCCAAGTTCCCCTGGCCGCGGATTATTTCGCCCAGCCTGGACTTTTCCCTGCCGCCGGCACAGCGCGATGCGGCAGTTCTGGAGAAGGAAAAGCTGGCGCTGAAGCAGATACAGGAGGTCCTGGCGCGGAAGGCCGCAGATATCGCCGCCATCATCATCGAACCGATCCAGGGCGAGGGCGGCGACAATCATTTCCGGCGCGAATTCCTGCAGGCGCTGCGCCGCGTATGCGACGAGAACGAAATTCTCCTTATCTTCGACGAAGTCCAGTCCGGCCTGGGAATTACCGGCAAGACCTGGTGCTGCCAGCACTTCGATGTGCTGCCGGACCTGCTCGCGTTCGGCAAGAAGGTGCAGGTCTGCGGTGTGATGGCCGGGCCGCGGCTGGATGAGGTCAAGGACAACTGCTTCCGCCTGCCCAGTCGCATCAACTCGACCTGGGGCGGTAACTTCACCGACTACGTCCGCTCCACGCACTACCTGCGCATCATCGAACAGGAGCGGCTCGTCGAGAACGCGCGCGTCAAAGGCGAACGGCTTCTGTCTGAACTCAAAGCGCTGGCAGTGAAGTATCCAGTTGTCTCAGCGGTCCGCGGGCGCGGGCTAATGCTGGCGTTCGATTTGCCCAGCACCACCGCCCGCGATGCCTTCTGGAAGGGCGCGTATGAGCTTGGCCTGCTCGTTGTCCGCTGCGGCGAGCGGTCCATCCGGCTGCGACCGGTGCTGGACGTGCAGGACGACATCATCGAACAAGCCTTGCTCATCATGGACCATGAGTGCCGCCGCCTCTGAAAGCACGCAGCATTCTTGTCGCAAACGCTTTTAAATGAAACACCCCTGATCACTACTGGTCTAAATTATGACTTCCACCCGACGATCCAAGACGCGCCTGACTGCTTCGACCTCCACAGTCGCGACCTTGCAGCGGCTCGGTTTGAAGGCTGAGAATCCCGGCGTCTTTTGCGACGAATGGCTTGGCAGCGGCAAAGCGCTGAAGTGCATCTCCCCAATTGACGGCAGGGCCTTGGCCACCGTCCGCACGGCCACAGCGCAAGATTACGAACGCGCCATCCTGCGCGCGCAGGAAGCTTTCTGCGAATGGCAGCTCGTGCCGGCGCCAAGACGTGGCGAAATTGTGCGCCAACTCGGCAATGCCTTGCGCAACGCCAAGCGCGACCTCGGGCGGCTGGTAACGCTTGAAATGGGAAAGATCCTGGCTGAAGGCCAGGGCGAAGTGCAGGAGATGATTGACATTTGTGACTTCGCCGTCGGTCTTTCGCGCCAGCTTTACGGCCTGACCATCGCCTCGGAACGCCCACAACATCGGATGATGGAACAGTGGCATCCGTTGGGCGTCGTCGGCGTCATTACCGCTTTCAATTTCCCCGTCGCCGTCTGGTCCTGGAACAGCGCCCTGGCGGCGGTCTGCGGCGATGCTACCCTCTGGAAGCCCTCGAGCCAGACACCGCTCACTGCCATCGCCACCGTCCGAATCGCCGAGCGCATCTGTCGCGCCAACAAGGTTAACCCAGCCATCTTCAGCCTGGTGATTGGTGATGGGGCGACGGTCGGTGAGCGCCTTATAAACGATCCGCGTATTCCGCTGATCTCCGCCACTGGTTCAACCCGAATGGGCCGGCATGCGGCAGAGGTTGTAGCCCGCCGCCTGGGTCGGTCACTCCTGGAGCTGGGGGGCAACAACGCCATCGTCGTCACCCCCACCGCCGACCTGGACCTCGCCCTGCGCGCCATCCTGTTCGGCGCCGTTGGCACCGCCGGCCAACGCTGCACTACCACCCGTCGGATCATCCTGCACGAATCCCTGCGTGAGCCCCTCACCCGCAGCCTTGTCGAAGCCTACGGGCAGGTCCGCATCGGCAATCCGCTCAACGCGGGAACCCTCATGGGGCCCCTGATCAACGCCCGCGCCGTCGCCGATATGCAGGCTGCGCTGGCCGAGGTGCGCAAGGAGGGTGGTCAAGTCCTTTACGGCGGCGAACCTTTGCGGGGGCCGGACTACCCCGGGGGGTGCTACGTGCGGCCGTGCCTGGTCGCCGCTCGACACGACATGAGAATTGTCCGGGAGGAGACATTCGCGCCGATTCTCTACCTCATCACCTATCGCACTCTCGACGAGGCCATCGCCTGTCACAACTCGGTGCCCCAAGGGCTCAGTTCCGCCATCTTCACCAACGACCTGCGCGAAGCCGAACGGTTCCTTTCTGCCTGTGGCAGCGACTGCGGCATTGCCAATGTGAACATCGGCACCAGCGGCGCGGAAATCGGCGGGGCCTTCGGCGGGGAGAAGGAAACCGGCGGTGGCCGCGAGAGCGGCAGCGATGCCTGGAAGGCCTACATGCGCCGCCAAACCGTGACCGTCAACTACTCAAAAGAACTTCCGCTGGCGCAGGGAATCGTTTTCGGCTAGGGCCGGCGCGCCGGGCGGAATGGGGAATCCTGAAACAATTGGCGACCGCGTCACCGGACTGTTATCTTGGTCGCGGCTATGAATTCCATGGGCAAGCAATGGATGGCGGGATGGCTGGAGGGATTGGGCCGGATCGCTCTCCTGTCAAAAGAGTCCATCGGGTCGCTCTTCAGCCTGCAGGTGGCCTGGCGGGACCTCCTATATCAGGTCTACTTCACCGGTGTGAAGTCCCAGTCCGTGGTCCTAATCACCGGCGCTTTCACGGGTATGGTCCTTGGCGCCCAAACCTATTTCCAGTTCCACAAGGTCGGCATGGACACGGCTACGCTCGCGGTGGTAAGCGTCTCCATGTGCAGCGAACTCGGGCCGGTTTTGACCGGCCTGATGGTCGCCGGCCGCGTCGGCGCGGCCATCGCCGCCGAGTTGGGCACCATGCGGGTTACTGAGCAAATTGATGCGCTTCGCACTTTGGCGACCCATCCCGTGGACTACCTCGTCGTGCCGCGGTTGCTGGCGCTGCACATCGCGCTGCCCCTGTTGACGGCGGAAGCCATCGCCGTCGGGATTGGCGCGGGTTACGTGGTGGGAGTCTTCCTGCTGGGCATTGATCCCGTGTACTCTTGGTACAACATGCTCCGCTACACTCATACGGCCGATGTCGCAGTTGGTTTGATTAAAGCGGTGATCTTCGGCGGTATTGTGGCCTTGGTCGGTTGTTACAAAGGGATGTACTGCGGCGAGGGGGCGGAAGGCGTCGGGCGCGCCACCACCGAGGCGGTCGTGTATTCCTCCATCGCGATCCTTATCTCCAACTTCTTCCTCACGCTCGCCCTGGGCCAGATCTTCCACACGCTATGATCGAAGTCCGCGATCTTACGAAAGGCTTCGGACCGCACCGGATATTGGAAGGCGTGAGTTTCCGAATTGAGAAGGGCGAGTCGGCGGTGATCATCGGCCGCAGCGGCGGTGGGAAGAGCATCCTGCTTAAACACCTGATTGGCCTGCTCAAACCCGACGCCGGCGAAGTGTTCATTGCTGGTCAAAACGTTGCCGCGATGAACGAGCGTGAATTGCTGCCAGTGCGCCGGAAGTTCGGCATGTTGTTTCAAAGCGCCGCCCTGTTTGATTCCATGACTGTGGCTGAAAATGTCGGCTTCGCCTTTCGCCGCGATCGCTCGCTGCCCGAGAGAGAAGTTCGCAGGAAGGTAGCCGAAGTCCTCGAAATGGTGGATTTGCCCGGCACTGAGGACAAGAAGCCCTCCGAGCTGTCGGGTGGCATGCGAAAGCGGGTCGGCCTGGCGCGCGCCATTATTTACAAGCCTCAAATTGTCTTGTATGATGAACCCACCACGGGGCTGGACCCGATTGTCTCCGACAGCATTGACCAGCTCATCCTGCGAGTCCGGGACCGTCTGGATGTGACGACGGTGGTGGTGACGCATGACATGCGCAGTACGCGCCGGCTCGGCCAGCGCATCCTGATGCTGCACGACAAGCGAATTTACGCGGTGGGGACGCCGGACGAGATTTTTAATTCACCGGATCCGGTTGTCCGGCGCTTCATTGAAGGCGTTTCCGACCCCAAAGAACACTACTTCTGATATGGACAAATCAAGGCTTGAATGGAAGGTCGGCTTGTTCGTTTTCATTGGCTTGGCGCTGCTGGCCGTGCTGCTGCTCCAGTTCAGCAAAGGCGCCAGCTTTTTCCGTCCGACTTACGACCTGCTCCTCCGCGCCCCCACGGTTGGGGGATTGAAGGTGCGCGCCCAGGTGCTGATGTCTGGGATTCAAGTGGGTCATGTCTCCGACATGCAGTTGGATCCAGGCGGTACGAACGTCATTATTACCCTGCGCATTCACCAGCGGTACAAGATCTTCAAGGACGCCCGCTTTGCAATTGATCAGTCTGGCTTCCTCGGGGACCAATACGTTGCCATCCTGCCGACGGAGAACCAGGGCCCCGTCTTTGCGCCCGGGGACGAAGCCAGGGTAGAATCGCCGCTCGACCTCCAGGAAGTGGCACGCTCGGTCGCCGAGTTTCTGAAGCACATCGGCTCCACCGCCACGAATGTCAGCGAGGTGCTGAGCAATGCCCGGAGCACATTCCTCAGTGGGAAATCGCTGACAAACCTCGCCGAGACCATCGCCAACGTTAATCTTGCCTCCGCGCGCTCCGTGACGGCTATGAGCAATGTCCAAGCTCTCGTGGAGATTAACAGCAATGCCATCACCCACGCAGCCAACAACCTCTTGGTCTTCTCGCAACAGGCCACCCAGGTCGCCAGCGCGGCGCGCGAGCTTCTCACCACCAACTCCCCCGCCATCAACTCGACTGTCGCGGCGATCGAAGCCTCGGCTGCCAATATCCATGCCTCTTCTATCACCCTGAGCAACCTGATCGAGGGTGTGCAGGAGGGCAGGGGATTGGCTGGGAAATTACTGGTAGACGACACTCTTGCAAACGAGATTTCACAGATTGCCAACAACCTAACCATCGCGACCAGTAACCTGAGCGTGACGACCAGCAACCTGAATCGCCGGGGTCTCTGGGGCATTCTGTGGAGACAGAAGCCGCCCCGGACCAACGCCCCGGTGCCGGGCCGAGGGTCGTTGACATCGCCAAAGAATCCGTATAGTTGATTGGGTTATGGCGTTGTGGGTCATTCGTATTCTATTCCTAGCCCTCTGCACGGGTGGCGGATATGCGATTAGCCAAGTGCGGCCCGAGTGGCTCGCCCATCCCTTCCTGTTCCTGGTCGCGGGCTTTGGTTTCGGGTGGCTCATGATTGCTATAGACGAAATGCTGAAGGGCTTTTCGCTCCGCGCCTTCTCCGCCACGACCTTCGGCCTGCTCCTGGGCACTGTCGTTGCTCTGCTCATTGACCACTCCGGCCTGTTCGGTGACCCGAAGGACGCCGCCCCCCATCGCCAAGTGGTTCGCATGGCGCTCTTCGTCGGCTTCGGCTATATCGGCATGGTGCTGGCCATGCGCAGCAACAAAGAAGACTTCTCCCTCATCATCCCTTACATCCGATTCGCGCCCCAGAACAAACCTGACAATCTGTTGTTGCTGGATACGAGCGTCATTGTAGATGGCCGCATCGCCGACCTGATCGAGGCCAACGTCATCGAGGGCCTGATTGTCGTGCCGCGCTTTGTGCTGAAAGAGCTCCAACAAATCGCCGATTCTAATGACACCATCAAGCGCGCCCGCGGCCGGCGCGGCCTCGATGTTCTCAATCGCATCCAGCGCAACACGCGCAATGAAGTCAAAATCCACGACGGCGACTTCCCGGACGAGGAGGGGGTGGATGGCAAGCTGGTGCGTCTGGCGCGCAACCTCCGTGCAAAGCTCTACACCAACGACTACAACCTGGCCAAGATCGCTGAGTTGCAGAAAGTAAACTGCGTCAATCTTCACGACCTGGCCAAGTCACTCCGCACTGTCCTGTTGCCGGGCGAGACGCTCTCCCTGCGCATTGTGCGCGAGGGCAAGGACAAGGGTCAAGGCGTGGGTTATTTGCCGGACGGCACAATGGTCGTGGTGAACAACGCCCAGAACGCTGTCGGCCAGCAGGTCGAGGCACAGGTCCAAAGCCAGCTCCAAACCGGCGCGGGCGTCATCGTCTTTGCCGACCTCAAACAGCCGTCAACAGCGTAGGCTACTCTCCCATGTCACTCGTCACCGTCGCCAGCGCTTTTAATCCAGCCGAGGCTCAGCTCACCCGTGCGCGTCTGGAAGCCGCCGGCTTCCACGCCGTCGTGTCGCATGAACTCTCTGCGCTAAGCCTCGACGGCTACGCGCTGGCCGCGGGCGGAATTCTCGTGCAAGTGCCGGCAGCGGAAGCCAAGGACGCACAGGAATTCCTCGCGTCCGATACCCCTCCTGATGAGTCCGCGCAAAACTAAACTCCTTACCCAACTCAAACGCATCCTGCCGCCGGGCGAAATTACCTTCGCCGACGCCGCACTATCGGAGCACGCGGGCGATAAATGGTTCGCCGCCCACAAACCCGATGCCGTTGTGCTGCCCCGCAGCAGCCGGTCCGTCGCAGCAGCCCTGCGTTTCGCAAACCGTCATCGCATCCCTGTCACCCCGCGCGGCGCGGGGCACGGCTATGTGGGCGGTTGCGTGCCGGTACGCGGCGGAATCGTGTTGTCGCTGGCGCGCATGAACCGCATCAAGGAGATCAACGCGGCGGACTTCGTCGCCGTCGTCCAACCCGGTGTCAATACCGCCAGGCTGCAGCAAACAGTCGAGAAGCTCGGCCTGTTCTACCCGCCCGACCCGGCCAGCCGCGCCGACAACTTCATTGGCGGCAACATCGTCACCAACGCCGGCGGTCCGCGTTGCCTCAAGTACGGCGTCACCCGAGATTACGTTCTGGGCCTGGAAGTCGTTCTGGCCGACGGCACCGTGCTCCGCCTCGGCGGTCGCACGCACAAGAATAAAACCGGCTTCGAATTGCACCGGTTGTTCGTCGGCTCCGAGGGCCTGCTGGGCATCGTCACCGAGGCTTCCCTCAAGCTGCTGCCACTCCCGCCTTACCGCGCCTGCCTGGCCGTCGGTTTCGGGTCCATGCGCGCCGCAGTTCGCTCGCTGCACGCCATTCTCGCCGCCGGGTTCCTGCCCGCCGCACTTGAACTGGCTGATTCCTTCACGCTAGCGGCCGCCTTCAAGCGTACCGGAAGCGGACGCCTTCGGGGGTGCCGCGCTCACCTGATTGTAGAATTGGACGGCCAGCAGCGCTCCGTTCGCGGGGAAATCCGCCAACTCCGCGCTATCCTTGCCCCCCAGCAACCCCTCTTCGTTGAAACTGGCCTGGGCGCTGCTCAATGCGAAGCTGTCTGGCAAATCCGCCGCGAATTCTCCTACGCGCTGCGCGACACCGGACTCACCAAACTCAACGAGGACATCGTCGTGCCGCGCGGGCGCCTGGAAGACCTGTTCGACTTCGCCGCCCGCCTGCAGCGCAAGCACGGCCTTTCAGTCGCCTGCTTCGGCCACGCCGGCGACGGCAACATCCACACCAACGTCATGGTGGACTTCAACCAACCCGGCGCCAAACGTCGCAGCCAGGCCGTGCTGGACGAACTCTTCGCCCAGGTCATCGGTTGGGGTGGCGCGATTACCGGCGAGCACGGCATCGGCCTGGCCAAGCGGCGCTGGTGGCCGCGGGCCGTCCCGCCAGAGGTCCGCGCCTTCCATCGTGCGATCAAGCACGCCCTCGACCCGGGCGGCATCCTCAACCCCGGCAAGTTTGTCTGATCGCGTGCAAAAGTCCTCGATCGCAGGCCGATGATGGGCCTGGCGGGCGAGTGACAGAGAGCCCGACGTGGTTCAGCCTCTGTCTCATAGCCTATCCAGCCGTCTCGCTGCCTACCAGGACGACAAATTCTCCCTTTAACGAGCGTCGCTGCAGCAGCGTCAGCAGGTCGGCCGGTTTGCCGCGGAGGTACTCCTCGAACTTCTTGGTCAGCTCGCGCGCCAGAACGACCTGGCGCGCGGGGAACACTTCGTTCAGTTCAACCAGCAGCTTCTCGATGCGGTAAGGCGATTCGTAGAAGACTAGCGTCCCGGCGATGCCCTGTAGCCGCTCCAGTTCTCGGCGGCGCTGACCTGACTTGTGAGGCAGGAAGCCGATGAAGTGGAGCTCGTCGGTCGGGAGCCCGCTGGCAGTCAGGGCCGCGACCAGCGCGCTGGGCCCCGGCACCGGCTCGACGCGCAGGCCCGCCGTGATCGCCGCCCGCACGACTCGCTCGCCGGGGTCGCTGATGCCCGGGCTGCCGGCGTCGCTCACCAGCGCAATCTTCTCGCCGCGCCGCAAACGGGCGATGATTTCTTCGCTCCGCCTGGCCTCGTTGAACTGGAAATAGCTCAGCAGCGGCCTGGCAATGCCGAAGTGCTTGAGCAACTGCCCCGTCCGCCGCGTGTCCTCTGCCGCTACCACATCGCACTCTTTGAGCGTGCGCAACGCCCGCAGCGTGATGTCCTCCAGATTCCCAATCGGCGTCGCGACCAGGTAAAGGGTCCCCGGCGTCAGCGGCGGCGGAGATTGGTTCATCATCCCTTTCCTGCCTTGTTCCTTCCGGGTTCCTGCTTCGTGATCCCCCGTTCGCTCGCCCGAACGAATTGGACCAGGTGCTTGATCTCGGGCAGGGGAGGCAATTCGCTTTCGATCCGCGCCAGGGCGTTGGGGGTTGTCAGGCCATCGCGGATTAGAATCTTGTAGGCTTGGCGCAACGCCGCCTGGGCCTCCTCGGATACGCCGTTTCGTTCCAGCCCCACCTTGTTGACGGCCCGGGCCTCGGCCGGATTGCCATCTACAATCATGTAAGGAGGCACGTCCTGCACCACTTTGGCGCAGCCGGCTATGAGCGCCATCGTCCCAATCCGGCAGAACTGGTGCACGGCCGACAGGCCCCCCAACAGCGCGCAATCCTCCACTATCACATGCCCGGCCAGCGCCGCCATGGAGATGATAACGCGGTTGCCGATCACGACGTTGTGGCCGATATGGCTGCTGGCCAGTATGTTGTTATGCGATCCGATGACGGTCGCCTCGCCGTCGCCGGTGGCGCTGTGGATGGTCACACACTCGCGGATGGTGTTATGGTCGCCAATCTCGGTGCGCGTCACACCGCCTTTCCATTTCAAATCCTGCGTTTTGAGGCCAATGCTCGCGAAGGGGTAAATCTCGTTCTCACGGCCCAGGCGCGTGTGGCCGTCAATCACCACGTGCGAGCGCAGCCGGCACCCCGGCCCCAGCTCGACATGCTCCCCGATGAGGCAATACGGCCCGATATCGCAGTCGGCCCCGATCCGCGCCTGGGGATGGATAATCGCCGTTGGATGGACCATGTCGCCGCCCCTTAAGATTCCACGAGCATGAAGGTTACGGCAGCTTCGCTGACGACCTCACCTTGCACTTTACACACGCCTTTGGCCTTGCCGATCTTGCCGCGCATCTTGGTCAACTCCACCTCAATTACCAGCACATCGCCCGGGAGCACCGGCTTGCGCCACTTCACATCCTCGGCGGACATAAAGTAGGCGATCTTGCCGGCGTTCTCCGCGCTTTTGAGCATCACAATGCCGGCCACCTGCGCCATGGCCTCCAGTTGCAGAACGCCCGGCATTACCGGGTGCCCGGGAAAATGCCCCTGAAAATAGGCCTCGTTGACGGTGACATTCTTGATGCCGACGATTCTGTTGCCTTCAATCTTGGCCACGCGATCCACCATCAGGAACGGATAGCGATGCGGCAACAACTTCATCACGCCCTGAATATCCAAGGCGCCATCCTGCGCCTGCGTTTCATCGAGCGCACCCTTGGAGGGTAATGGGGCTTTCGGAGCGGCGGGTGGCGGGGAAAACGCCTGCGCTGCAACCAGAGGCCTGCGCATTTGCGCCAGGATACGCCGCACCAGCTCGCAGTTCGCCGCGTGACTGGGCTTGACCGCGATGACATGCCCGCGCAGCGGCCGGCCCACCAGGGAGAGATCGCCCAGAATGTCCAGCATCTTGTGCCGGACAAACTCGTCCGGATAGCGCAGCGGCTCGGTGGTGAGCACCGCATCGTCGCGAATCACCACGGCGTTCTCCAGGCTGCCGCCCTTGATCAGGCCGTTCTTGATCAGGTATTCGATCTCTTCATAAAAGCCGAACGTGCGGGCGTGGGCTAATTCACGCTCCCAGGTGGCCGGCGAAAGCTCGACGCTGTAGTACTGGGTAAACCGTCCCTGGCTGTCGGCGCTGGTGCATGAGAGCTTCAACGTTTCGTCTGGGAAGAGGGTCATGACCGTCTCCCCCATCTCCAATTGAATCGGCGCTGTGACCATGTACGGGTCCCGGCGCTCGTCCTGAGGCACAATGCCGGCCTCCCGGATCATCCGGCAATATTCGCGTGCGCTGCCATCGGCGATAGGCGGCTCATTGGAATCCAGTTCAACAATGGCGTTGTCAATGCCATACCCGGCGAAACTGGCCAGGACGTGCTCAACGGTGTGCACCCGCGTGTTTCCTTTGGCCAAGGTTGTCGCCCGATTATTCTCGACGATGTTCTCCGCGCGCGCCTCGATCTCCGGCTTGCCCTCCAGGTCCACCCGGCGAAAGCGAATGCCTGTGTTGGGCGGAGCGGGGAGAAACGTCATGGTGACCCGGTTGCCGCTGTGCAACCCGATCCCGGAATAGCTCGCAGAGCCGTTTAGTGTTTGCTGCTGTACCACGAGCGAATTAAACAGAGTGCCGCTAGCCTTGGCAAGCCGCAGATGACACCAAGCTCTCGGCCACAGCGCGAGATTTCCGGGTCAGCCCTTCTTAAGCTTCGCCGTCCGCGGCTTGAACAACTCCATCTGCGGTTCCTTGAAGAAATCGTAGTTCTTGAGGATGCGAATAATCTGGAGCAGGTCGGACTTCTGGTAGTTGAGGTTGGTGGCCGTCTTGCGGACCAACTCGGCGAGCATGGTGCGAAACGGGATTACGGCATCAATGCCTTTGGAGCGCAACAGGGCGATGCTCTCGTCGCGGGCGGCTGCGGTCTGAGGTAATGTCGGAACGACCAGGACCTTGATCGGCGTGCCCTCCTTGCCGAACGCGCGCGCTGCTAACTTGAACACTTTAGGCTCGACGAAACGGAATATTTCCGGCGATGCCTCTAGCCGGGAGGTGCTGAAAGTTCCCGTGTGCCAGCCTTTGACAACCACAATCGCACGCTCGATGTATGGCAGGTCGTCCGAGTTCAGGATGAACGGCAGTGCCCCGGGCGCCGACTGCGGATGGGGGTTGAGGACAAAGAAGTCAATGTCGTCCTCCTCGTCACGTCGTGTTTGGCCGACATACTTGCGGTGCTGCCGGACGAGAAACTCGTGCAGTTCGAAGTACTCTCGGACGATGGTTTCGCTCACAGCGGACATATTACGGGATAGGGGTTGGGGGGTGGGGGTTGAGGGCTTGATGGATCAGGGCAGTTGGAACCTGATGGCCGAACTCGACTTTGCCAATGCGCCGGGCCAGCACGAATTTGACCTTTCCGCCGCTGACTTTCTTGTCCAGACGCATGGCCGAAAGAAGCTTCCTTCGCTGCGGGATAGTCGTCTTTACTTCGGTGGGTAGTCCTGCCCGCTGGAAGAGCCGCTCGATTCGCTCGACTTCGTTTTCCGGCAACCCCAGCACCTTTGCCGAGAGCTTCGCTGCGGCGACCTGGCCGATGGCGATAGCTTCGCCGTGCAAGTATTTTCCATAATGGGAAGTGGCTTCGAGTGCGTGGCCAATGGTGTGGCCGAAGTTCAAGATGGCTCTCAAGCCGCTCTCGGTTTCATCCTGCCGAACCACCTCCGCCTTAATCTCGCAACTCCATGCCACGACCGCCGCCAGGGAGCGCAGGTCACGTCGCAACAGCCTGGGCAGGTCACGCTCCAGGAATTCAAAGAGCGCGGAGTCGTAGATGATGCCGTATTTGATGACTTCAGAGAGGCCCGCCCGATACTCGCGCAAGGGTAATGAGGCGAGCGTGCGCAGGTCACACATCACCAGCCTCGGCTGATGAAATGCCCCGACGAGGTTCTTGCCGGATTTCAGATTTACCCCGACCTTGCCGCCGACAGAGCTGTCCACTTGCGCAAGCAGGGTGGTCGGCACCTGGATAAAGGGGAGTCCACGCAGGTAGGTGGCGGCTACGAAGCCTGCCAGATCGCCCACGACGCCCCCACCGAGCGCAACAATGAAAGACTTCCGTTCCAGTCGTCGCGCCGCCAGTTGGTGGTAGCAGATCTCAACCGTGCGAAGGCTCTTGGCAGTTTCACCGGCGGGGACAGTGATTACTTCCGCGACGAAGCCGGCCCTGGCCAACCCCCGTCTTGCGGTCTGGCCGAAGCGCGGCGCAACGTTTTGGTCGGAAATGATGGCGCAATACCGGTTCAGGCCCAGCCGCGCACACTCGCGACCCAATCGGGCGAGCAGTCCTGTCCCGATTTGGATGTCGTAGCTGCGGTTGCCAAGCGGTACCCTAACGATGCGCACGGGCTAAGAATAGGGGTTCGGCGCGCTGTGTCAAAGATTTGCCGCCCTGGGCGGGCACGCCTCGGAATAACCACCCCACCCGGGCAAACTATTTCCTTTTGCTTCCCGGCTCGGTTACTATGCTGGCCGCCAATGAACCTGGTTGCCCTGATCACTGGCGCTTCTCGCGGCATTGGCCGCGGTATTGCGCTGGAGTTGGCAAAGCGTGGCTGGGACTTGGTTATCAACTACGCGAGCAATACCGCTGCAGCACGCCAAACCGCCTCGGATTGCCTCTCAGCCGCACGGACTGCAGGCCAGACCATCCGGGCAGAGACCTGCCAGGCCAACATTGCGCAAAAGGCTGACCGCGAGGAACTAGTCAGGTTCACCAGGGATAGGCTGGGAAGACTGGACATGCTTGTGAACAATGCCGGCGTGGCGCCTGGCGCCCGTGCCGACATTCTCGAGGCGAGCGAGGAGAGCTTTGATCGCCTTATCAACATCAATCTTAAGGCGCCTTACTTCCTTACGCAGTTAGCGGCCAGGTGGATGATCGAACAGGGCAGGGCAGGAGGGCCGCCCGCCTGCTTTCGACCCAAGATCATCACAATCTCCTCCGTTAGCGCCTACACGGCATCCACCAATCGGGGTGACTACTGCCTTGCGAAGGCTGGCCTGTCAATGCTCACAGCGCTATATGCGGCGCGTCTGGCCGAACATGGCATTAACGTCTATGAGATCCGGCCCGGCGTCATCCGCACGGACATGACTGGCCCGGTAAAGGAAAAGTATGACCGGCTCATCGCGGAGGGGTTGACCCCTATCGGGCGTTGGGGCACCCCAGAAGACGTAGGCAAAGCCGTTGCCGCCGTTGCTGAGGATCTGCTGCCCTTCAGCACCGGCGAAGTGATAAACGTGGATGGCGGCTTTCATCTGCGGAGACTCTGATATCCATGCGCATAAACACACGACTGACCGCGCAGAAACTGCAGCCCAAGATCGAACGGTTGTTTGAGCTCTCAGCACAGAAGATATTGAGCCTGGAGAGAAGGTGGGAACCAGCCAACGGCACGCCGGTGGTCACGGCCAGAGGCAAGTACGTCTCGCGTGCCTGGACTGACTGGACGCAGGGATTCCAGTTTGGCTCGGCCCTGCTTCAGTTCGACGCTACCGGCGAGAGGCGCTTCCTCGAACTGGGCCGCCGGAAGACCATTCAGCTCATGGGTCCGCACGTGTCGAACATGGGCGTGCACGACCACGGCTTCAACAACATCTCTACCTATGGCAACCTGTGGCGAGTGATGCGCGAAGGGAAACTGCCGTTCAACGAGCACGAGAACGACCTCTATGAGCTGGCGCTGAAAGTCTCCGGTGCCGTGCAGGCGGCGCGGTGGACGAAGACAGCCGATGGAGGGGGTTATATCTATTCCTTCAACGGTCCGCACTCGCTGTTTGTGGATACCGTGCGGTCATTGCGTTCACTGGCTGTGGCGCACCAACTCGGCCATGTGCTGCGTGGGGAACGGGACCGGAGTATTTCCTTGCTCCACCGGCTGCTGGACCACGCCGAGACGACAGCCCTTTACAGTGTTTACTACGGCAAAGGCCGTGATGCGTTCGATGTGCGCGGACGAACCGCTCACGAGAGCATCTTCAACATCAACGACGGCAGCTATCGCGCCCCCAACTCCCAACAGGGTTACTCGTCCTTCGGCACCTGGATGCGCGGATTGGCGTGGGCCATTCTCGGCTTCGCGGAGCAACTTGAATTCCTGGAAACTCTGAACAGTAGAAAGACGCCGTCGGGGACTCTGCGGCCGATAGGTTCCCCTGATAACCGGGCTGGCGTCCCCCGCGATCTGGCGGCCAGCAGAGCCCTGTTCCTCGATGCCGCGCGCGCAACGGCGGACTTCTATATCGCCAACTCCTGCGCGGACGGTATCCCCATGTGGGACTCAGGCGCGCCCAATTTGCATCGGCTTGGCGCCTACCTCGGCCAGCCTGCCGACCCCTACAACCGCTGGGAGCCGGTGGACAGTTCTGCCGCCGCCATCGCCGCGCAGGGCCTGCTTCGCCTGGGCAACTACCTTCAAGGCAAGGGCGATGAGAAGAGCGGCGAGCGCTACCGACAGGCTGGGCTGACAGTGGCAAACACCCTGTTTGACGAACCCTACCTCTCGCTCAGCCCAGAGCATGAAGGCCTGTTGCTCCACTCGGTCTATCACCTTCCCAACGGCTGGGATTATGTCGCGGCTGGCCAAAAGGTGCCGAACGGCGAGAGCTCGATGTGGGGCGACTACCATGCCCGTGAGTTGGCGCTGCTGTTACTCCGCGAAGCTCGCTGCGACAGGTATTTCAGCTTCTTCGTGGCGGGTGGGTGAGAATCCGGGAACAGGAAAGCGATCCCAGCCGTCAAGCTCCCCACTGTTTTATCCCCTTGGTTGGCATTACTCCGGCTCGTCCGCTATGGGCGGTTGATCTCGGTTAAGGGCAGAGTCGGCGGTATAGACAGCGATGCCCAGCCAGCAGAGTGCGAAACTGGCGAGCTTGATCCGGTCCAACGGCTCGTGAAACACCAGCACGGCAACCAGCAGTTGACCAGTTGGGCCGATATACTGAAGGAAACCGATAGTTGATAACTTCAAACGCCGCAGTGCCGCGCCAAACATCAGCAACGGCACAGCCGTGATGATACCGGAAAGCGACAGGATGCTCAACGTGGCGGCGGGGACGATGCGGGTCGGGACGATTGCCAGCGCCACCAGCGCCGCAGGAACAAGAATAGCAGTTTCGACCATCAGACCATGCAGCGAGTTGATGTCCAAGGTCTTGCGTGCCAAGCCGTAGAAACCAAACGTACAGGCAAGCGAAACCGCAATCCAGGGAAACCTCGCGCCGCGCAAGGCCAGGTTGGCAACCGCCACTCCCACGATAGCGACCGCCACCCACTGCCAGCCGCGGAGCCGTTCACGGAGGAAGATCACCCCTAGCGCGACAGAGAGTAGCGGGTTGATGAAGTAGCCCAAACTGCTTTCCACCACCTGATGGCTGCCGACGGCATAGATGAATATCAACCAGTTCAAGGCGATGAGCGCCGAACCACCCGTCAGGAACAGCAAGTTGCGGCGGCTACGCAGCACGGGTTTTACGGCCTTCCATTCACCACGGACCGATACCACCACCCCCAGGAAGAGCGCCGACCAGATAATGCGATGGCACAGCACAATCCACGGCGGCACCTCTGCCACGAAGTGAAAGTAGAGCGGAATCACACCCCAAATGCCATAGGCTCCGATGCCATAAAGCAGGCCAGTGCGCGAACGACGGCGCTTGCCGGTCGGCTCCACCTCGATCATGGCACTTGAATGGTCCGCGCTATTGATCACAATCCAGAAGCTATCAGGTGCCCTACAGCGAGCAACCACCGACCAAGGCCCAAGGCAGCTGCGGTGAACAGAAGCACGTCAATTCAGTACCAACAGCATGTGAGAGTGCTCCAACAATTTTTGAATGCCCACAGCCCAGTCGTCGTCTCATTGTCGCAGTGGTTTGGTAACTGCGCCGGGCCGGCAATTGAAGAGTGGATGGTCGGCCTGGGTTTCATAGTGGCTGGTTCAGGTGGGGGCGGCTCGTTCGTTGGGACGGGCCGCCCTTTTCTACCGGTGAATCCCCGGGGCTATTTCCGGGACTATCCCGGCTGGTAAATAGAAACCGCACGGAGTAGCGTTACGGCACAGTTTACTCTTCTTTCTTTGTTTGAGGTGATTGGGTTGGGGGGCGGCTCGGGAAACCGAGCCGCCCTTTTTGTATTCCATCCGAGAGCCCTGGTTATCGGTTGCTTCCTTCTGCCTCGGAGCATTCAAAATGATCCCGCAAACCCGCACCATAATCCTCCTTGCCTGACAGGGCTGCTGAAATAGCATCCCCGTGTGAGTGGACTGCAAAGCCACGTGGAGCAAACCATCCACACGCGCAGGCTGTTTCTTCCGGGGCAGCGGATACTGGTGGCTGTATCCGGCGGGGTGGACTCGATCGTCTTATTGCACCTGCTGCACCAACTGAGTCGCAAGAACCACTGGCGGCTCACCGTCGCTCATTTGAATCATCGGCTTCGGGGCCGGAGCAGTGATGCGGACGAGCGCTTGGTCCGCCGCGCGGCGGCGAAGTTAAAGTTGCCGGTGGCAGTTGAGCGGGTGGATGTCCGTCGCCTGGCGCGGACGCTGAAGCTGTCCCTGGAAATGGCTGCGCGCTACGTGCGACACGAGTTTCTGGCCCGCACTGCGGCCCACCGGCAAATCCCCGCCATCGCGCTGGCACACCACGCCGACGACCAGCTTGAGCTGTTCTTCCTGAGGCTGCTGCGCGGCAGTGGCGGCGAAGGCTTGACCGGCATGAAATGTCGGAGCCGATCGCCGAACGACAGCGCGATCGAATTGATTCGGCCCCTGCTGGACCAGCCCAAGAAGTTGTTGCGACAGTTCTCCGCGGAACAGGGCCTTCGGCACCGGGAAGATGCCACCAACGCACAGTTGGACTTTCAGCGGAACCGCATCCGACATGAATTGCTGCCGCTGCTCCGCCGCAATTATCAGCCAGCCCTGGACAAGACCCTACCGCGGGTTATGGAAATCCTGGGGGCCGAAGCGGAGTTTGCAGTTAAGGCGGCAGAGGCCTGGCTGCGGGAATCGGGTAGGTCCAAAGCCCCAAGCCCACGGCCCAAGGTGCGAGTACGGAAGGCTGGGAAGACTGGTGCCTCCTTGGGTTGGCTGCCGCGGGAATGGAGCGGTGAGAGGGATCAGCCGGGGTTCGAGAAGCTGCCGGTGGCGGTGCAGCGGCGATGTGTGCAACTGCAATTGGCAGGGCAGGGGATCACACCGGAATTCGAACTGGTGGAACAGCTGCGGCTCAAGCCGAATCGCTCGGTGGCAGTTGGCGCCAGCCAAACACTTCGCACCGCCGCAGCCGCCGATGTAAGTCGGCTCGGTAGTTCCCAAGCGATGGCCCAGCCGGCTGAGTTCGCTGGCTGCGTTTGCTATGCAGTTCGCGACCACACTGGCTTAGTGCGTTTGCATCACGCGGCACCGGTGGAGTTCAGAGCTGATGCCGCGGAAGTGGACTTGCAAGGCAGGACAGGGGAGCTGGAATTCGGCGGGGCTAAGATTGAGTGGCGTATCTACGCTGGCCGAGGAGGCAAGCGGCCCAGCACCGCGGTTCGACAGGAGTGTTTTGACGCGGACAAGGTCGGGTCGCCTGTCGTCCTGCGGCACTGGCGGCTGGGTGATCGATTTCAGCCGATTGGCATGGCTGGTAGAGTCAAACTGCAGGACATCTTCACCAACCAGAAAGTGCCGCGAACGGAGCGTCACCGGCTGATTGTGGCAACCACAGCGATGGGGGAGGTCTTCTGGATCGAGGGGATGCGAATTTCGGAACGATTCAAGCTTACACAGGACACGATTCGCCGCTTGCAATGGCGGTGGAAGCGGCTTTAATTGGTTAAGTTGCGGGGCCCGAGCGGCCATGCTAACTTGGCGCAACCTGCTTAAAGATGCCTGACGACAACAAACATAGCGATAGCGGCAAGAACCCCAAGAAGGGTGGGGAATTTCGTGTCCCGCCGCGCACCATGGTGGTCTGGATTGCCATCCTGGGCGGCCTTACGCTGCTCATGCTGTTCAAGGACCGCATGGAGTCCCCGGGCGAGGTTCTTAACCAATACCGGTTCCAGCAGTTGGTAGAGACCAACGGCATTGCCTCAGCCACCATCAACTACAACCCCCAGAGCCCGGACCTCAGGGAGATCACCGGCAAGTATTGGAAACTGCAGAATGATCGCAAAGTAGAAGTGCCATTCCGCGCCAAAGCACGGCTGCTGCCTGATTTGGAGAAGAAGCTGCTTAGCCTGCCGCAGTTCGAGCCGCGCGAGCCGAACACCATGCTATTTAGCTTTCTGCTGAGCGTCCTCCCATTCGTGGTGATTGCCGCACTGATCTATTTCTTCTTCATTCGCCAGATCAAGATGGCCGGCAAAGGCGCACTGAGTTTCGGCAAGAGCAAAGCGCGCCTGCTGGCCAAGGAGCGCAACAAGACGACCTTCAAAGACGTCGCTGGCATCGAGGAAGCCATCGATGAGGTATCCGAGCTGGTTGAATTCCTCAAGGACCCGAAGAAGTTCCAGCGTCTCGGCGGACGCATTCCTAAAGGCATCCTGATGATCGGTCCTCCTGGCACGGGCAAGACGCTGCTGGCCAAAGCCATTGCCGGAGAAGCCGATGCCGCTTTCTTCAGCATCAGCGGCTCGGACTTCGTTGAGATGTTCGTCGGCGTCGGCGCCAGCCGCGTGCGCGACATGTTTGAACAAGCGCGCCGCAACACGCCATGCCTGGTCTTCATAGACGAGATTGATGCTGTCGGCCGCAGCCGAGGACACGGCCTGGGCGGTGGCAACGATGAGCGCGAGCAAACCCTCAACGCGCTGTTGGTCGAAATGGACGGCTTCGACACGCAGGAAGGAATCATTATCATCGCGGCAACGAACCGCCCCGATGTCCTGGACCCTGCGCTCTTGCGCCCAGGACGCTTTGACCGCCAAGTAACCGTCAGCCTGCCGGACGTGCGTGGGCGCGAGGCGATTCTGAAAGTTCACGCCAAGAATGTGAAGCTATCGCCGTCGGTGGACTTGTCGGTCATTGCCCGCGGGACACCAGGCTATTCCGGTGCGGAACTGGCCAATTTGCTGAACGAAGCCGCGCTGTTGGCAGCCAGCACGAACAAGAAGGCCGTGAACATGGAGGAATTGGAGGAGGCGCGCGACAAGGTGCGCTGGGGACGCGAGCGCCGCAGTCTCGCCATGACGGTCGAAGACAAGAAGTTTACGGCCTGGCACGAAGCTGGCCATGCGCTGCTCAATGTTCTGCTCGAACACACTCACCCATTGCACAAAGTTACAATCATTCCCCGCGGCCAGTCGCTTGGCTCCACCATGTCTTTGCCCAAGACCGATGTGCTCAACCGCCGCCGCAAGGAGATGCTCGACCTGATCACGGTCATGATGGGCGGCCGCATCGCCGAGGAGATCATCTCGGGAGATATTTCCAGTGGGGCTGCGGGCGACATTCAACAAGCGACGACCATGGCCCGGGCCATGGTAACCCAATGGGGCATGAGTGACCGCCTGGGCATGGTGCAATATGGGGAGGACGACGAGTTCGTCTTTCTCGGCCGCGAGGTTTCCCGCGCCAAAGTTTATAGTGAATTCACCGCGCAGGAAATTGATGCCGAAGTCAAGCGAATCATTGACGACGCATACAAGAACGCCAAGACCCTGCTCACAACCAACATTGACAAGCTGGAGTTGATTGCCAAGTCGCTTCTCGAATACGAGACCTTGGACGGCCAACAAGTCGAAGAGATCGTGAAGACCGGCAAGTTTACTTCTCCGCCACCGCGACCGGAAGTTGGGCCCCCTCAAGGCGCTCCGGCGGGCACGCCGCTGCCGGAAGCCCCTACCAAGCCGACCCCGCCTAAATTGCCCGGATTGGGCAGCCCAGCGCCAGCTACAGCTTAGAGGACCTGCAGTTACTGCCGCAACCGATCCATCATAGAACCCTGGAAACCACAGTCAAGGTTCTGGTTGCGTTTTAACCACTGCAATTCCAGCCACTTGCAAGGTCAGGAGTCCGCCGCGCCGCGGTTGGATTTCAGGGGGTCCGGGGCATTTAGGTTCAACCAGTCCCCTAAACCTATACCGAGTAGCTGCCCCGGTGCGACAACCCTTTGACACCCGTTATACCCCGGTGTGTATCCCATGGGGACCGACCCCCATGGGAACCACACCGTAGTCCCGCCGGATTGACGCCGTCCCATAGCCATTGTCGGCTTGGGCGTGGGGTGCCTCAGGCTTGGGCGACGGGTGGAGCCAGTGGTTGCGGCGGCTGTCGGTGGGGTTGGCTGGTTACACCCGGTTTGCGGGGGAGCAGGCAGTAATTCGGCTGAATCCTGCTATTGCCTCAGACGGGATTTGGAATTCCTTGTTCGACAATTCACATTCCACTCTCTAGCGTAGCGGGATGATTATAGCGCCATCGCTGTTGGCAGCGGATTACGGCCGGCTAGCCCGCGAAGTAAGACGTGTGAACACCTCCGGCGCCGACTGGCTGCACCTCGATATCATGGACGGCCATTTCGTGCCGAATATTTCCTTTGGCCCGGCAGTGGTGCAGACAATCCGCCCACTCTCAAAGCTCTTCTTCGACGCTCACCTGATGTGCTCCAAGCCCGAGATTCTGCTCGATCCGTTCGCCCGGGCCGGCGCAGACCAAATGAGCATTCACGTGGAACTGGGAGAGGCCGTTACCCCGTTGCTCTGGAAGATAAAGTCGCTAGGCCGAAAGGTCGGCCTGGCTATTAATCCGCCCACGGCCATTTCCATGGTTCAGCCCTACCTTGAACAGATTGACTACCTGCTGATTATGACCGTCAACCCCGGCTTTGGCGGGCAGTCGTTCATATACGAAACGCTCCCAAAGATCCAACAGGCCGACGCCTGGCGGCGCGATAAGGGTCTCGACTACAAGATCGGCGTGGATGGCGGGATTGACTTCAAAACCTCAGCCGAATGCGCGCGCGCCGGAGCCGACACGTTCATAAGTGGCACCACCCTCTTCGGCCGTCCGAGTTTGGGTGCGGCGGTAAGGAAAATGCGCAAGATCGTTGAGCTTGCTGCCTCTAAGGCCAATAGTGCCCCGGCCACGGCCACCGTGAATTCAGAATCCAAGGCTGAGCGATACGTTCTTTAGGGCGATGGCCACATTCACAGATTATGAGCATTAAGTTCGGAACGGACGGCTGGCGAGCGATCATTGCCGATGAGTTCACTTTTGCCAACGTGGCGCGCGTCGCGCAAGCCGCCGCTGAGTTCTGGAGCGCAAATTCTGTGGCTGGCACCGAGAAGAAGGTCATCGTCGGCTACGATCGCCGCTTTGCGTCGGACGCATTTGCCCGTTGCTGTGCCGAGGTCTTTGTCGGGAACGGTTTCCAGGTCGTCCTGACGCCCTGTCCCACCCCCACGCCCTCCGTTTCGTATGCCGTAAAAGACCAGCACGCGGTTGGCGGCGTAATGATCACGGCCAGCCATAACCCGCCGGCCTTCAACGGCTTCAAGCTCAAATCGCATTACGGCGGCTCCGCCGACGCCGCCACTTGCGCGGCGATAGAGACGTTCCTGAATAAGGGCCCAGTCCGAACCACGCCATTGGCTGATGCGGTCAAAGCCAGACAGCTCAAAATCAAGGACCTGCGACCGGCCCATTACGCTGCCGTCAAACAACTGGTGGACTTCAAGCGGGTAGCCAAGTCCGGCCTCCGCTTCGCCCACGAGGCGCTTTTCGGCGTTGGCGCAGGCTGTTTCGAGACATTGCTCGCGGGCACGACCTGCCGCGTGACAACGCTGAACGGTCAGCACGACGCGTTCTTCGGCGGCATCAACCCGGAACCCATCAAACAGAACTACACGCGCAGTGCGGCATTTCTAAAGAAGCACCCGCACGACATCTGCCTGGTGACTGATGGTGACGCCGATCGCGTCGGCGGCATGGACGGACGCGGCGGTTATCTCACCACCCACCAGATCATTTGCCTGCTGCTGCATCATCTGGTCGTCAACCGGCAGGGCAGGGGACGGGTTGTCAAAGCCCTGACCACTACCTCGATGGTGGACGCCATGTGCGCCGCTTACGGGTTGGATCTGATTGAGACTGGCGTTGGCTTCAAATACATCGTCACCGAGATGATCAAAGGGGGGGTCTTGCTCGGCGTCGAAGAAAGCGGCGGCATCGGATTCCCCGGGCACATCCCCGAACGTGACGGTCTTGCCGCGGGCTTGATGCTCCTGGAGTTGCTCGCGGTCGAGCGGCTCTCCGTCAACAAGCTTCTGGCCAAGCTGGTCAAACAGTTCGGCCCCCACGAGTATGGGCGCATTGACACCCATTTCCCGCTTGAGAAGCGCGCGGCGCTTGTCGAACACCTGGGAAAGAACCCGCCAGCCAGGTTGTTGCGCTCCCCGCTAGCCGAGGTTAAGACCTTTGACGGCGTCAAGTTCATTGCACAGGACAGCTCCTGGCTGATGCTGCGCGCCTCCGGAACGGAGCCCATCCTGCGCATTTACGCGGAAGGCAAGTCCCAAGGCGACGTCCGGATGCTGCTGAACACAGGCGTGCGCTTCACGCGGCAGATCTAGCCCGGAATCGGCCGTTAGTTGCTGAACCGATCGCGAGGTGCTTCGGACGTGGCAATACCCCTCAATCCTTAGCCTCGTGAAGAAAAATGCATAAATAGGTGAAAAAGTGCTTG